>JAFVCB010000050.1 GCA_017479555.1 Bacteroidaceae bacterium
CTGACAACGTTCAATCTTTGCCACCAGAATATTTATCCCAACTCATATCTTAAAACAAACACACAAGGTTCAGTAGCTCAACTGGATAGAGCAGCAGCCTTCTAAGCTGCCGGTTTTGGGTTCGAGTCCCAACTGAATCACGAAGAATAAGATTAGCGAAGCACGCGTTGCTTCGCTAATTTGCTTAATAACAATGCTATTTACGGACTCTGTAGAAACATAGTTGGGGATTGTCCTACTAAGTTTCTACAGAGTCCGTAGTTTGTCAGTGCGCGTGGTTTGTTGTTATTCTACACCGAAGCGATAGATGGTCTTCTGTGTATATACTTCGCCTGGACGAAGCACCACGCTGGGGAAGTGAGGTTTATTGGGACTGTCGGGGAAGTGCTGTGCTTCGAAGCAGAGCGCACTGCGACGACCAAATGTAGCACCGTGCTGGCCTTTGTATCCGTCGGCCCAGTTGTCGGAGTAGAACTGTACGCCAGGCTCTGTGGTGTACACCTCCATGGTGCGACCACTCTGAGGCTCTACAATCTTGGCTGCGAAGGAGAGTTCACCCACTTCTTTCTTGTTGAGTACATAGCAATGGTCATAGCCCGCTCCATTCTTGATTTGTTCGTCTTCGGCATCAATGTCTTGGCCAACGGGTTTAGGTGTGCGAAAATCGAAGGGTGTACCTTCAACCTTGCGTACTTCGCCTGTGGGAATGCTCGTCTCGTCGATGGGAATGTAGAAATCAGCATTGATTTGGCACAATACATTCATAGCACTTGGCGTAGGATTGTCAATACCTGCGAGTGAGAAGAAACCGTGCGAAGTCATATTGACGACAGTCTTCTTGTTGGTCGTACCATGATAGTCGATGACGAGTTCATCGTCGTCGGTGAGCGTATAGCGCACGGTCATGGTCAGTTCGCCAGGGAAGCCCTCTTGATAGTATGCTGACACGTAGCGCAACACTAAGGTGCGTTCGTTCACTTGCTCGGCATCCCATACGCGAGCATGAAAACCTGTTGGGCCACCATGTAGGTGATTAGGACCATTGTTGACAGCCAAGGTGTATTCCTTGCCATTGAGCGTGAACTTGCCACGAGCGATGCGGTTGCCATAGCGTCCTACAAGTGTGGAGAGGAATGGCTCGGGGCTGTTGATGCAGTCGTCGATGTTGTCGTGTCCTTGAATGACGTTGGCAAAATTGCCTTCGCGGTCTGGCACCATGATGGCTACAAGCGAACCGCCGTAGTTGGTGATAGCTACTTCTACACCATGAGCATTGGTGAGGAAGTAGAGGTCTACAGGTTTGCCCTGCACTTCTTTCTGAAAATCTTCGCGACGCAAGCCGCTCTTAGGGGTGTTTTCCATAGTACTAAGTGTGTGTCAATTTATACGCTTGATAGCATGTCTGTCATCCATGTAGAATACACTTCAATCAATTTACCTGCTTTAGCATGTAGATTGCGGTAAAGTGTAGTTAATCTTTACGCGCTGCGTGTTAGCGTGGCACGGCTTATTGAGGAAGCTGAACTATCGTTGGTGGTATAAATGAGACCAGTTGGGGGTTATTCTGAAACGAATGAGCGCTATAGCGCTTTACCAAATAAAGCTAAATATAGACAGCACATTGACAACGTGAGTTGCCGTTTGCTTACTGCATAGAACCTCCTACGATGTCAAGGAGTTCGGTAGTGATAGCTTGCTGGCGCGTTTTGTTGTACGTCAAGGTAAGTTCTTGCAAGAGTTCGTCCGCATTGTCAGTAGCTATCTGCATAGCAATGACACGTGCTGCGTGCTCGCTGGCCAAACTGTCGAGTAGGGCAGTGTAGAGTTGCAAACGCAGTACACCTGGAATGAGTTTCTCCACTACAGCATCGCGCGATGGCTCAACGATATAGTCGTTGCTTGTACCTGCTTGCGCGGTAGCTTTTGGAAGCTGAAGGGGGAGGAATGTCTCTTGCGTAAGTACTTGCGAAGCCGAACTCTTGAAGTGATGGTAGATGATATCTACTTGATCTATCTCTCCATCTACAAACTGCTTCATCAGTTCTTCTGCAATGTCGGCTACGGGTTGAAACGTGGGATGGTCGAGCAGTGCGCCGTGCCCGTCGCTATCGGCAAAGCCCAACTTTCGCGCTGCGTCCCCACCTTTCTTGCCTAAGGCTATCACACGCGCCACTTCGATACCTTCGCTCTGGTATTGTTCCACCTTGGTACGCAGCGCACGTATGGCATTGGCATTAAAGCCACCACACAAGCTGCTGTTCGAGGTGTATACGACAATAGCGACACGCTTGACACTGCGCTGTTGCGCATAGGGCGTGTGAAGTTCGCCTTCCATACTGCCCACAAAGGCTGTCATCATACGCGACATACGACTTTCGTAGGGACGCATATTCTCGATGGACTGTTGGGCTTTGTGGAGCTTAGAGGAGGCTACCATCTTCATCGCGCTGGTGATTTTGCGCGTATTGTTGACGGAGGCTATTCGTGTCTTAACTTCTTTGAGCGACGGCATAGGAATGGGGGTAAATACAGGAGATAAGAACAAAAGTAATCCAAAGCAGAGTACACTCGCTGAGCAATGTTAGCCCTAAAGGAAGTAGGTCAAGCGTTGTTTTATGAGTGTCAATATGTGTGCTGTATGCGCTTTACGTTGATCTCTTCAGATTACTTTTGTTCTTCGTTATCTTCTTTGATGTTATCAAGTGGATACGTTTTGATCCTTTACATTATTTATATTGTGCTGCGATGTCAGCTGCCACCTTTTCGATGGTTTGTGTCACCGTCTCGTCGAGTTTGCCTGCAGAGATAGCGGCCAACACAGTGTCTGCATGTGAGGCGCGCATGATTTGCAAGAAACTGTCTTGGAACTCGCGCACTTTGTCAAGTGGCACGTCGCGCATCAATCCCTTGGTGCCGCAATACAAGATGGCTACCTGTTCGGCAACGGGCATCGGGGAGTATTGAGGCTGAATGAGCAGCTCGTTGTTCTTACGGCCTCGGTCGATGGTCATGGCAGTGACAGCGTCCATGTCGCTGGCAAATTTTGAGAAAGCCTCAAGCTCACGATACTGTGCTTGGTCAATCTTCAACGTACCAGCCACTTTCTTCATACTCTTAATCTGCGCGGCACCACCTACACGCGACACGCTGATACCCACATCGATAGCTGGACGTGTACCACTATTGAAGAGGTTGGTGTCGAGGTAGATCTGTCCGTCCGTGATGGAGATGACATTGGTGGGGATGTATGCAGACACGTCGCCTGCTTGGGTCTCAATGATAGGCAGAGCTGTCAGTGAACCACCGCCACGCACCTTACCTTTGAGGCTTTCGGGCAGGTCGTTCATCTTCTCAGCCACCTCTTGCTGGTTGTTGATACGTGCGGCACGCTCGAGCAAACGGCTGTGGAGGTAGAAGATGTCGCCAGGATAAGCCTCACGACCAGATGGACGACGCAGAATGAGCGACACCTCACGATAGGCCACAGCTTGCTTGGACAAATCGTCGTAAACCACTAAGGCATTCAAACCACGATCGCGGAAGAACTCGCCGATGGCAGCACCCGCAAAAGGAGCGTAGTATTGCAAGGCAGCTGGACTGCTGGCTGTTGCAGCAATCACGATGGTGTAGGGCATTGCGCCATGCTCCTTGAGAGAATTGACGATATTGGCTACTGTACTGGCTTTCTGGCCGATGGCTACGTAGATACAGAATACGGGATCTCCTTGCTCGTAGTTTTCTTTCTGATTGATGATGGTGTCTATCGCAATGGCTGTCTTACCCGTTTGACGGTCACCAATGATGAGCTCGCGCTGTCCACGGCCAATAGGTATCATGGAGTCAACCGCTTTCAAACCCGTTTGGAGGGCATGGTCTACGGGTTGACGATAGATAACGCCTGGTGCTTTGCGGTCGAGAGGCATCACAAACTTCTCGCCGCCGATAGCTGCGCCGCCGTCGAGGGGTTGACCTATTGGATTGATGACACGACCGAGCATTTCCTCGCTCACTTCGATGGAGGCTACGCGACCAGTACGCTTCACGCTTTGGCCTTCTTTGATGCCTTCGGACGAGCCGAAGAGCACCACGCCCACATTGTCTTGCTCGAGGTTCATTGCCACACCGCGTGTGCCATTCTCGAACTCTACAAGCTCGTTTTCTGTGACGTTGGTTAGGCCATATACACGTGCTACACCATCACCGATTGTAAGCACTGTGCCCACTTCTTCAAAGTTGAGTTGCTGCTCTACGCTGCGAAGTTGTTGCAAAAGCACTTCGGAAACCTCGGCGGGTTTTATGTTGTTTGGCATAATGTGTGTTTCTTGGTTAAGGTGTGTTCTATGAATGATTTCATAAAGTTTTTGCCGTCTTTTGCGCGTCTAAGCAGAGGCTAATAGGGTTTCGCGCTGCGCTTATGTCTTTTCGCAAAAGTAAGCTTCTTCGTGGTTCGTCCTGAGAGTTGTGCTGCTTGAGCCTTTTTGCTAAACGTTTATTGGCTGTGCTGTATGCCACGTGACTGATGTGCGCGTGTACGTCTGACAATGCTTGTTGTCCAACACGATGCACTTTTGCTGCCTCTATTTGTGTCGCTACTTTATGGTACGTAGACAACTGTTGTCAAGCCTATGCACGAGTGAAAAGTTCGTGACGTTTAGGAATGCTTGACGGAACGTCAGCTGGCTAAGGCACGTTTCAAGTCAGACAATTGTCGTCTGAGGCTGGCATCCATGCGATAGGTGTCGTACTCCAAGACAAAGCCTGCCCCAATTTCTGCATCGACTACGGTGTCGAAGCTCACTTTGCAGCCCGTACGTTTCTCCACCATTGTTCGCATACGCTCTGTGATAGTCGGCGATGGCGTTATGGCAGTGGTGAGACGGGCTTCGATGAGCTTCTTCTCTTGACGATACTGATTTTGAAAGGACACGGCGATGTATTGAGCCACATCAGCACGTTTGTTGTCAACCAACACGCTCATAAACCGCTTGGTAGCTGTAGAAACACCGTTGCTTGTCGTAGCAGCAGCAATCAGCAACTCCGTCTTTTGCTTGTTGGGCAAAGCAGGATTTTGCAGCAAGGCTGCGAGCCGTGGCTGTGCCTTGAACGACTGCAGGAGCTGTGCCATTTCTTGGTAAACAGCTTCTTCTTGCTTCAACTCTGTTGCATACGTCAGCAGTGCTTTGGCATAGCGGGCGGATGTAATTCCTGTGTTCATCGGTTTAGGGTGTCCTCGTTGGGGTTAAGACTGACGTTCTTGTTCTGCCAACAAGCGTTCGATGTAGGCTTGTTGAGCTTTGTCCTCACCTAATTGGGTGCGCACCACTTTCTCAGCTATTTGCAACGAGAGTTCTGCCACTTGCGAGCGTATGTCGTGCAGGGCATTTTCTGTCTCTACAGCGATTTGTGCTTTTGCGGCTGCGAGGTCTTTCGCGCCCTCTGCTTGTGCTTTTGCGCGGGCTTCGGCTATGATGTTTTCGCCCGTTTGCTTAGCTTCTTTGAGGATTTGCGCTTGTTGCTCCCGTGCTTCGCGTAGCAAAGTCTCGCTCTGCGCCTGGATGGTGGCTAACTTCTCGTTAGCTTCGCGAGCGTGCTGCAACGATTCGTCGATGAAGCGTTTGCGCTCTTCCACGGCGGAGGTGATGGCTGGGAAAGCAAATTTGGCCAAGACGAACAGCACCACGAGGAATGCAAGGAGCATCCAAAAGAGAAGGCCAAAGTCTGGCGTCAAGATGGAAGGCATATTCTGCATGGTGTCTGTGTGTTGAAGTGAAGAATTAGATGAAGAGCATCAAAAGGCATACGATTACAGCAAAGAGGGCTACACCTTCGATCAGGGCTGCAATCACAATCATGTTTGAACGAATATCGTTGGTGGCTTCGGGCTGACGTGCAATAGCTTCCATTGCAGAGCTACCGATTTTACCAATACCAAGGCCTGCGCCAATGGCTGCGATACCAGCACCGAGGCCAATACCGAATTTCTGAATTCCGAGTCCAACTGTAACTGCTTCGAGTAACATAATTTTGAGTGTTTAAGTGTTATAGATTTGTTTTATTATTGTTTACGTACGATGGTTGTGCGACGTTTAGTCTTTGTGGTGGTGTTCGGGCAGGCTCATACCGATAAACACGGCGCTGAGCATGGTGAACACATAGGCTTGGATGAATGCAACGAGCAATTCGAGCAAGTCCATGAAGAGTATCATCACGAAGCTCACGGCTGAGAGCGATGTGCCAACGAGGGCATTCACTTGGAACGTGATGAATATCACACACGTGAGACTGAGGATGATGGCGTGGCCAGCCAGCATGTTGGCGAACAGACGCACCATCAAGGCAAATGGCTTGGTGAAGATACCAAACAGCTCTATGACGGGCATCAGAGGCACGGGACACTTCATCCACACGGGTACGTCGGGCCAAAAGATTTCTTTCCAGTATTCGCGATTACCAAAGATGTTGATGAATAGGAATGTAATCGTAGCGAAGAGGAATGTGATGGTGATATTGCCCGTGACGTTTGCTCCTCCAGGGAAGATGGGTATGAGTCCCATGAGGTTGGTCACTAAGATGAAGAAAAAGACAGTGAGCAGGTAGGGCGCGTAGCGACGATAGTGCTTCTCGCCGATAGAGGCTTTGATGAGGTCGTCATTGATAGACATGACCAGCACTTCTATCATGCCGACAAAACCGCCCGGTGCGCCGTCTTGTGGCTTACGCTTCTTGTACCAACGGGCGCAAGTGATGAAGATGGCAAGTAGGATGAAGATGTTTATCCATATCTGCACGACATCTTTGGTGATGCTGATGTCCCAAGGGCGTGTCTCAAAGCCTTCTTCGTAGATCTTGCCTTGGCGTTCGGGGTCGATGTAGAAGCCTTGATAGACCTCTTTGCCGTCGTGTCCGAAGCGCGAGGAACAGAACGTATACCATTTGCCATCGCGTTGGCTCTTGACGATGACGGGTAGGGGTATACTCACGTGGTGTCCATTCCACGTGGTGATGTGCCAGTCGTAGGCATCGCTCATGTGTCCGAGTACGGCTTCTTTGACATCAATGGGCTCTTTCTCCTCGGCGGCATAGGTGGGCGCGGCTACGAGGAACAGGAGTCCCAAGAGCATGATGCCTAAACAGATACGTTTGTTATGTAGAATATATTTGCGCATGTAGCGTAGCGTATTATTTCTCTGATGGTTCGGTGTGTACTTTCGTGTTTGCTGAGCGCTTGGTGTAGCTGATGGCGAGCGCGATGGTCACTGCGATGTAGCAGATCATGAGATTGACGGCTATCAAGCGTATATCTGCTTGGCTCAAAATCCCGAAAGCGATAAGCAGCAGTACGGCAAGTAGAAATCTCAAGGCTTTGCAGCTCATCATGAGTTTGAGCTGTAGTTGTGCTTTGGACTTCTCGAACGTTCTTGCAGCATAGGCCTCTGCTACGGCGCTGAGCCACATCGCAAGGGTGATGCCCATGAGGGGAAGCACCTGCGCTACGGCTTCGTGGCCAGCAAACTTGATTTCTAAGAACAAGGCTAATGGTGCGACGATGAGCAGTGCTATGGCGCACCACAGGGAGGTCAGCAAGGGTTTCATACGTTGTCTGCACATTCTACGCAGATAGACACCTCGTTGCGCGACACTTCTACAAATCCCGAGCGTATAGCTATCTCGAATGGCTCATCGCTGCCTTCGCACCTCACTACACCTGCTGTCAGTATGGAGACGATGGGCGCGTGGTCGGTGAGGATCTCGAAGCGTCCAGAAGCACCAGGCACAAAGACTTTCTCGACTTGGCCTGTAAAGAGTGTGTTCTCGGGAGATACGATGGTTGTAGATAGCATAAGGCGCGTTTACTATATAATAATATATGTATGGTCGGTGTGGATTTGTGTACTACTTTGTCTCGCTTAGCACGGCTATACGTCGTGGCTTGTCGCGTTGCTGCATGTATGGCAGCGAGTAGCGTGTGCTTTGCGTGGCTTCCTGGCTGTTGGCCTAAGGTGCAGCGTGGCGCAGGGTGTGCCGCTTGCAGCGTGGCGTAGCAGTAGGGTAGGGCTACTGTGCGTTTTCTAAGAGTTTCTTACCCTTAGCGATGGCATCGTCTATAGTACCCACGTTCATGAATGCTTGCTCAGGCAGGTAGTCTACTTCGCCAGAGAGAATCATGTTGAAGCCGCGAATCACTTCTTCGATGGGCACCATCACGCCTGGAACGCCAGTGAACTTCTCGGCCACGGTGAATGGCTGACTGAGGAAGCGTTGTACGCGGCGTGCGCGGTTCACAGTCACCTTGTCCTCGTCTGAGAGCTCGTCCATACCAAGGATAGCGATGATGTCTTGCAGTTCCTTGTATTTCTGCAAGATTTTCACCACGTTCTGTGCGCACTCGTAATGCTCTTTTCCGATGACGTTGGGATCCATGATGCGAGAGGTGGAGTCCAGCGGGTCAACGGCGGGGTAGATACCTAATTCGGTAATCTTACGCGAGAGCACTGTCGTGGCATCGAGGTGGGTAAATGTGGTGGCTGGAGCGGGGTCGGTGAGGTCGTCAGCGGGGACGTAAACAGCTTGAATGGAGGTGATAGAGCCGTTCTTTGTCGATGTGATGCGCTCTTGCATCGCACCCATGTCGCTGGCCAATGTGGGCTGATAACCTACAGCCGAAGGCATACGTCCGAGCAGGGCTGATACTTCAGAACCCGCCTGCGTGAAACGGAAGATGTTGTCGATGAAGAAAAGAATGTCTGTGGCTTTGCCGTCCTTGCTTCCACCGTCGCGGAAGCTCTCTGCGATGGAAAGTCCGCTAAGTGCTACGCTCGAGCGTGCACCTGGCGGCTCGTTCATCTGTCCGTATACCAGTGTGGCTTGGCTCTTTGCCATCTCGTTGTAGTCAACCTTGGAGAGATCCCATTCGCCTTTCTCCATGGCTTCAACGAAAGCATCGCCGTATTTGATGACACCGCTCTCAATCATCTCGCGCAGCAAGTCGTTTCCCTCGCGGGTACGCTCGCCCACACCTGCGAAAACAGAGTAGCCGTCGTGTCCTTTGGCGATGTTGTTGATGAGCTCCATGATGAGGACGGTCTTGCCCACACCTGCTCCGCCGAAGAGACCAATCTTTCCGCCTTTTACGTAAGGCTCAAGTAGGTCGATGACTTTGATACCTGTATAGAGTACTTCGCGGCTGGTGGTCAGTTCTTCAAACTCGGGGGCTTTGCGGTGAATTTCGTAGCCACCTTCGGTGTCAAACTCTTTTAGTCCGTCGATGCTCTCGCCTATGACGTTGAGCATGCGGCCTTTGATCTGATCGCCTATGGGCATGGCTATTTGTCGGCCCGTGACTTTCACTTCGAGTCCGCGCTTGAGTCCGTCGGTGTTGTCCATAGCCACCGTGCGCACGGTGTCTTCACCTATGTGTTGTTGCACTTCGATGACGATGCGTCGCCCATCGGGGTGGGTCACTTCGAGGGCATCGTGAATACGCGGTAGTACGCGGCTGGCATCTTGTCCAGCCACGTCAAAAGCCACATCGATTACTGGGCCAATAATCTGAGAAATACGCCCGCTTTGAATGGTTGTTTGGCTCATGTATGTTTGGTTTTCTATTTTTTTTCTGCGTGCAAAATTAGCATTTTTTTAGAAATACGCGCTTTTGGAGCGTATTATTTTTGGCATTTTGGTGTATTTATCAGGTTGCACACTTGTCGCGCGTATTTGGCGGCGGGGATATTACAATTTTCTCGCGCTATGTGTTTCTGAAAAAATAGGGGGACATGTGCGATAAAATTTGTTGAAAGAGGCACGATTTTGGCACGATTAACCATCATGTTTGATGCAGATTTGACGAGATGCGAGGCAGAAAAAACTACATAGGCATGTAGAAAAAACTACCTCGGCATGTAATTTTTTCTACATACCGAGGTAGTTTTGCCCCTATTTTAGGGCGATTTGGCGGGGTGGGGAGGAAGTGCCTTCTTTCTAATACAAAGGTACGCATTTCTCCTTATTGGTGCACTAAATGTCCACTCAAAAAAACGCGACCTACATCTGGCAGATTTTGGGTTCTGTTTGGTTGCGCCCCATGTGCTGTATCGTGAACTGCAGCGGCGTACTCCTCCATACAGAACCCCGAAAGCATAGGTTCGCTTTCGGGGGTCTGTGTGCGTTTTCCTTTGTAGAGGTATAAATAGGATGGGGTGCGCGGAAAACGTGAATGTAGAAAGGTGTGGATATTTCCTTTACAAGTCGAGCGAGCCGCCACTGCTTCTTTGTGGACTTGTGCTGCCACGCGATGACGATGACGATGAAGAGCGACTGGAGGACGACGAGGGATTATAGTCTCCGCTCAAATCCAAACTTCCACTTCTTCTGCTTGTCGTTTGCGGTGCGGATGGTGTGGGTGTGCTTGATGGCCTTGAAGCTCTGGGCGCGGATGCTGAAGATGTCGTTGCACCTGAGCTTGTAGCTCGCGAGGGTGTTGTGGCTTGTGTACGAGACGGAGTTGCTGTCGATGTGGCAGGAGCGGTCGTCGTCCGCTGCGAGGTGGTTGACGGCGTACTATTGGTATAGCTTGGGTCTACTGGGGCGGCAACTTGATCATAATCATCTTCAACCGCAGCCGAATCTGCTGGATAAATTGCTGTTTCTACAGAATCTTCATCCGTACTAAATGCTGTGGTATCTTGGATTTCCTCTTCTAAAGAATAGGAATGGTCGTCGTTCGCGTTATTGACGAAAAACAAAACACCCAACACAATACCTACTAACACGGCAGCGATGATATATCCTGTATAGGAACGCTTGGTGTCCACAGCTTTACCGGGTGTGAGAGGTGGTACTTCTCTTGAAGGGGCACGCATTCCGCCTCGACTATTGCCGCCGCTGTTTCTCGAGCTTCTGCTATTGCCGCTGTTGGTATTCCAAAAGTTCCCGCTGCTATTGCCTGAACTTGGTCCTGTGACAATTTCGGTCTCGTCCACTCCGAAGTTGTTATTATACCAGTCGAAGTCGTCAGGCACTTCACGGCCTGTCACGATTACGCTTTCATCGCTATTCTCATGGAGATAATCGAGTACGGCATTGGCACTGGCGGGACGATCTTTTTGGCGTCGCTTCATCAGGGATACGACTAAGGTTCGCGTGTGCTGGCTGACGCTATCTGGAAACTTAAATACCTCTTCGGGGCTGTCGGCATTGTCGATGTCTGTTACATTTGGTGGCTCGTGGTTGGTGAGGAGTCTGTAGAGCGTTGCTCCCACGGCGTAAAGGTCGGTGGAGGGTCTTATGTTTTGCAGGTCGTTGGCTTGTTGCTCAAGGGGAGCATAGCCTTTGGTGTAGACCATAGGAGCAGAGGAACTCTCGCCCGTACCGTCGTCGCTGATGACTTTCGACGCACCGAAGTCGATGAGGACGGGATGTCCATCTGCCTCGAGCATGATGTTGGCAGGCTTGATGTCAAGGTGCAACATCTTCTTCTTGTGCACGAAGGCCAGTGCCTTGAGTACCTGTTCGATGTAGTCTAAGGCTTCTGCTTCAGGCAGTGGAGTACCGCGACGCTTAAGCAGTTGCGAGAGCGAGCCACCCGATATGTAGTTCATGATGTAGTACGACGTGTTGTTCTCATCCTTGATGATGTCTGTCACACGCACGATACCAGGATGTTTGAGCCTGTAGATACGCTTGGCTTCGCTGACAAACTTACGTCGCAGGGCGTCGAAGTTTTTGCGTTGCAAGGTGTTGGGGACATTCACTCGGAACGTTTGAGGGTCGCGTTCGCAAATGTCTTTCATGTAGAACTCCTTCACGACCACGAAGGTGTCATCTTCTTCTTCGTCGGTCATGTTGGTGTCGATGGCCTGATAGGTGTTGCCAAATCCACCGCTGTTGATGAATTTCTTGATACGATATCGTTCTCCGATTAACGTACCGATGGGCAGAGCTTTGTTGAGGGCTGTGGCTTCCATAAGAGAAGTATGGTTAAAGAATGGTGAATCTTGTAGACACTTATATAAATATGGTATACTTAGCTAAGCTACCTTGTTTATTAAGCGGGCGTGGGCTTTACGAACACGCGGGGGAGGACAAACCTTGCAGCGCGGATGAGTTAGTCGTCTTCGCCAGCGGTCTGAACAATGGTGATAGGTGTCGAAACTCCACCGCTGGTGAGCGTGAGCGTGGCGGTGCGTATCTCGGTAGAGGGGTTGGGCAGCAGGGTGAGTTTCAGGGTGTATTCGCCCGCCTCGAATGTAGTGCGTTCGGGCTGACACCACGCCTGGTCACTCGTCAGCGTGGCATCATCGCGATAGACGACGAAGCGTATTTCGCCCTCGGTAGCTGTGGCGGCGTAATAGGCTACGTATTCGATGTTGTCTGAAGAAATCTCATTGCCCTGCTTGAACTGATAGTAAGGATAGACGATGTTCAGCACGGGGAGTTGGGTGATGGTCAGTGCGCCGTCTTCGTGGGAGCGTACGATGAGGTTGGCAAAGCGCACATGTCCCGTGGTGTTGGGCTCGGCAGTGAAATAGATGGGAGCTACCATGAGCATCGCGCCTCTCTCTACCTCACCGCTGTTGGGAGTCATCGTGAGCCATGAAGACTCGTTGAGAATGCCTGTCCAAGCGTCGGCATAGAAGATGTGTACGCTGTCCTTGACTTGGTCGGCATACATCGTGACACTGCTCTTGTCGAATGAAGTTTGGTGGAACTCGTTTTCGCTGGTGCATGAAACTAAGCTGAGGACGAATGCGGTGAGAAGTAGGAGATTCGATTTCATAGTTAGATTTGTTTTTGTCGTTTCAAGTTTTGTCGTATGTAAGTATTTATCTTATGCAGGTTTAGTACCATTCAATGTTACTGCTGTATGAGCTACGCTTGTCCCACTTGAGGGCATCGGTGAGTTCGTTGGCTTTGGCGCGGAAAGTGAAGTTGAAGCTGGTGTAGGGACGCAGCACCACGCTGGCCGACATCTCGAAGCAGTGCAGGTCGCGCGATACGCTGGCTGTTGTCATCGAGAGCTTGTGAAAGTTGAAGTCGTAACCCGTAGAGAAACTGATGTTCCACCCGTCGCTGATGCGTACGAAGCCCGAGCAGTTGAGTGTCTGTGTGAAACTGTACGGATAGCGCATATTGCGGGTGTTGATGGCTTTGGTACGGTCTTCGTACATCGTTATGCCATAGCTGAACGATAGATTCCAAGGTATGGAGAATGCCATGTAACCGTCCTCGTCCACAGTGGCTTTGACTTTCTTGCCTTGTTGTCGTTGTCCCTGTCGCAGTTCGGGGTCGATGTTCGTTTCGCCCTCGTCGTCAACGTCTTCTTCGCGGGTGGTTGAGGCCTGCGGATTGTTGCGGTCGCCGTGGCCCGTTATCCAGTTGACGAACTTGCGTATCTTGTCGGGATTGAGCGTATAGGACAGGCTCTGCGACATGCCTTGGAAACGTCCGAAACGTCCGTAGCTCCATTCTGTGCGGTCGCCCACGACGACTTGTCCCTTGTCGTTGAAGACGTAGGCATAGGTCGCAAAGACGGCTGCCAAGGAGAAGGTGTAACTCTTCGTCAACTTCAAGCGCAGGCGAGTACTCAGGTCGCTCCACGGGCGAACCTTTGCTGCCAGGTTGTACGACAACGAACCGTAGAGCTCATCGATGAGCGAAATCTTGCGTTCGCCCGTACTGTCGCGCTCGCTGCGTACTTTCATCTCCAAGTTGTTGGAGAGCGAGAACGATATCATGCCTTGTTTTCCCGATGACGGATAGCCATAAATGCCATTCTGATAGGGCGAATAGGTGACGGTAGACACCGTGCCGTCGGCTTCGGTTCGCACATAAGAGTCGAAGTACCCATAGGCCGACGTGGTGAAGTCGGGAGAGTAGCTAAACGATACGCTGGGCTTGAGGACGTGGCGTATGGCGATGATCTTCTTTCCGAAGAAGAATGGTAGGGGCTTGTACATACCGTAGAGCGTCGTGTTGGCAGAAATAGCCGCATTCCAGTCGTAGAGGTTGTAGAAGCCGTGTGTGGTATCGGTGAGTTCGCGTTGCGTATCCATGTCCCACGATTTGTGAAGCCTGCTGGTGTACATGATGTCGCGCAGCGAGATAGAGGGCGATATGTTGATGTACTTGAAGATTTGGAACGTAGCGTCAATGGGTATGCGATGCTGCATACCGTTGCGCCAATCCTTAATGATGTTGGAATGGAGCAGTTGGTCCTCTTTCGTCGTGATGGAGTTGGAGAGACTACCCGTGTAGGACAAAGAAATCTTCTCGTACCAACGCTCTTTGCCGACTTGGTTCTTACGTCGGAAAGGATAGACGCGAGCCAGCGATATGGACAAGTCGGGTAGGGTCATGGCGATGGTCGAGTCGCGCATGTTCTGTGTGAGGTTGGTCGAGAGCGAGAGCGACAGACCTATGCCAGGAAAGGTGTGGCTGTAGGATATAGCGCTGGAGCGAGTGCTCTGTGTGTAGGAGAGCGGGTTGTACATCGACACCAAGTTGGAGCGCTCGTAGCTCTCGGAAGCAAAGTTGACGCGTGCAGAGAAAGTGGTGTTTGGTGCAGCCTTGGGGTCTTTGGTGTGCGACCACTGCAGTTTGATGCTCCTTGACACGCTATAGTCAGGCATATTGCGTTCGCCCTCTACGGTGTAGAGGTACGAGAAGAAAAGGTTGCCATTGTAGCGATAGCGTTTGCGATAGTTCGTCTCGAAGTTGAGTCCCCACGAGCCTTTGGTGTAAATCTCGCCCGTGACGCGTAGATCCATGTAGTCGCTCAATGCGAAGTAGTAGCCACCGTCACGCAGGTAGAAACCACGGCTTGTCTCGTCACCATAGCTGGGCATGATGAATCCAGAACTATATTTTTTGTTGAACGGAAAGAAACCGTAAGGTATGGCCAAGGGCAGTGGGACATCCTCTACTACCAAGTAGGCAGGGCCAAAGACGACATCCTTGCCAGGGCGCAACTTGGCGCGTGTCAGAGCGATGTAGAAGTGAGGATGCTCGGCGTCGCAGGTGGTGTATGTGCCATGGCGCATATAGACCACGCCGTCGCTGTCGCGCTTGCTCTCAAAGCTCTGTACATACCCATTGCCCTGTGTGGTGGAGACGTGCTGAATAAAACCTCGCTTGGAGCGGAAGTTGAAAGCCATCTCTTCACTCACATATTCGTCGCTCCCTTGATGGAACGTCGGTTTGTCGGACAACTCGCCCGTGGAGTCAACGGCGGGTAGTGCGAACACCGTGCTGCTGTCCATATTCATGCGGATAGAAGCCGCGTCGAGCTTAAAGTTCTGATACGTCACATTGGCCTTACCGTAGAGGAATATCAGTCCCGTCTCGGCATCGTAGACCATAGAGTCGCCAGCGGTGTAGTGTACAGGAGCGTCAATGCCCGCTTCGCGATGTTTGCGCAGACTATCCGCAGGAATCGTGTCCGTAGCGATAGAGTCTAAAGCCAAACGCTGACGCGATGTGTCGCGTGGCGACGCTGCCATACGCTGCTCCAGGTCGGCAAAGTAGATAGAGTCGTGTACGTTGAGCGTAGAGTCGTTGAGCGAGTCGATGGGAGGAGGAGCTACCACGATAGGCATAGCGGGTCTCATCGACGCAGAAGGCACATGAGAAGCAGACTCAGCCTGCGCTACGAGCTTAGGCGAGTGTATATGCACAAAATTTGTCCACGCATTGAGCGAGACAAATAGGCATAGGAGTATGTAGAATATTCTTCTCAACGATTCTCTGTGGCGTAGCAGTTCTATAAAATGTGCATGGCACGCGTTTACAAGCGCAAAAGTAACAATTGCTAAAGAATAATAGCTATCTCTGCGTCGAAAGCGTCGTGATTACTAAGGTAGAGCTACGTGGAAGCCTGGGCTATTTCCTCGCTGCTGATGTGAAGTGCTGCAAGCAGGGAGAAGCCTATCTGTTCGGTGCGAAAAGCTTGCGAAACGCGGGTGTCGAGCGAGAGCAATGTAACGCTCTGAGAAGCCTGTTCAGCTAATATCGATTTGATACGTTTGCCGTAGGCGTTCATATCTACCGCCAAAAGTACGTTCGCCGCATCGTCGTGCTGCAAGAGCGTCTGTAACGTTTCGCAAAGTATGGTCTCCTTGGTGCCGAGCTTGGGGTCTACCGCACAAGCGGCAAACATCACTTCTCCCGCTGAACCGCGAAAAGCTTTACCGTCTAATTCGTCTGTGTACGAAGCGGGTACGAAAGGAGCGAAGCCTTGTGCATCGAATTGATGAAAGAGATAAACCTGCGTTTCGCTCTCTGGGTTCATCGTCTCGCCGTATGCATCGCGGAGCGCGCATTCTATCCACAGCGGCAAATCGGCTTGGTCGATGGGACGCTGCAAAAGGTGGGCAAAGTCGCGACGTAGCTTGTCGCAGATTTGCCCTACATATTCGCAGTCGATGAGGAAAGTGACTTTCAAGATGAGTTAGGCTTCTGTGGGTGTGTCTTCTGCGCTTTCAGCTTGTTCCTCTTCCACAAAAGTGGTGTAGCCAGCAGCGATGAGTAGGTTGTACCACTGCAAGAGTTTCTTCATGTCGCTCTGATGAACACGCTCACGGTCGTAGTCGGGAAGAGCCGTTTGCATAAAGTCCTTCAGCTCTTCAGCCGTGGCCGTCTTGTGACTGAGTGCAGAGGGCTTGCCTTGAAGATTGTTAGCAATGTTTTGGAACACCTCCATCAAGGGTATGTCGTCGGCATCGGTATACATGCTCACATCGTTGAGCGACGTGATGCGATCGCGAGGGCTGGCGGGGAAGCGCTTCTTGGTTTCATCGAGAGCTTCGACGATGATGCGACCCGAGCCGCGCGAGATGAGGCGATAGAGACCTTGACGGCCTGCGATAGAGAGAATAATGTCTTGCATAATTGGATGTCTTTATTAGGTTTGAGGTTGTTATTTCTTGTTCGTATAACTTATGATAGTACTTTTCGTTTGGCGCGACCCAAATGCAAGAAAGCCTTGGGGTCATTGTCAATAATGACATGTGCAAGCTGACGTTTTTCGTCTTCAGGCATTTGTAAGTCTAACCATTGTTGGGCTTGTGAAAGTGAAATGCCATCGCGCTGCATGAGCCTGCGAAGTCGGGTGGACTCGTCGGCATAAATCAGTATGATACGCTCAACGTATTGGTCAAATCCACTCTCGAAGAGTAGGGCGCACTCCATAAAAGTATGCATCGTCTTCTGCGCATCGCGCCAGCGTATATAGTCAGCAGCTACACGTGGGTGTACGATGGCATTGACCTTGGCTGCCTGCTCCTTAGACTGCGTGATGAACGCGGCCAATACGCTCTTCTGCAATTGGTGTGCTTCGTCGTAGAGCGACTCACCCACTAAGTCGGTCAAGGCTTTCCTCACTTGAGGGTCTTCGCGAATGATGCGTTTCGCTGCGATGTCGCAAGAGTAGACCTCGTTGCCGTGTTGTTGCAACTTGTGGCAGAACCATGTCTTTCCGCTGGCGATGCCGCCTGTGATGGCATAGTGCATAGGCAAGATGGGTCAGTGAATGCTTTCTTCGTCCTCTTCGGGGATGTTCTCTATGACAAAATCTACCGTAGAGGGATTGATACGCACGTCGCTCACGCCGTCAGGCACGCTTCTTACACTTAGGCGCACCCTGTTGCTTCGAGTGGAGAGCAGTTCTTCGTAGCCCAAGGCGATGACAAAATTGTCAGCCGTGACTTTGTCGTATTGATTCACACCCACCTTGAAAGTCACATCCACCAATGAGGGGAATGTTCGCAGGACTCGTGAAGCGGGGAAATTGAGCGTGTGGATAGGGACGCGCACGGTTTTCTCGGTGAGACGGTCGCAAATCACAGTGACACTGACCTGGCCTGGCACAGTCTTCATGCCCCTTGGAGTAGCAATGGGTTGGGTGCGTTGCACCGTGTCGCGTACTTGTGTGAGGTGAAGTGCCTTGATGTTCACGTAGCGTAAAGTGTCGAGAATGCTTTGCGGAGCATAGACCGTGACAAACTCAGGTTTGACTCTTGTTTGTGTGACAAAAAAACCAGTTTGACACCTTATCTCACCATCAAAGCGCACAGGCACACGTTTGCTTGCTCCATAGTTGTAGTAGAACTCTAAGGTGTCGGGCTTGATGCGTACAATCTGCGTGGGATTGGTTATCTGCTTTACTAATTGCGACTGGAGTTCAGAAGCCATGATACGTCCATGACCGTTGCTGTTGTGGTCGCGAAAGTTCAACGAAATGGTCTTCAACGCACCTCCGTACAAGTAAGGAAGTAAGCGTATGCCTTTGTCGCGCAGCGTGATGTGAAGAGCCGAGGGCAGGTCGGTCGTGATGACGACATTGCTGGGTACGTCGTGGAGTTCCAAAGGTACGGCCACCTCTACCTCATAGGTCTCGTTGAGCGATACCGCGAGCCAAAACGAAGCTGACAGGACGACAAAGCCCAAAAACGTCAACATACTCCGCGTCCACATACGCTTCCAAAGCGTACGCGCTGCAAGCGAAGTAACTTCACGTATTTGGGCTAAGGAGATCATTTGCCAAAGATATTGAATCCGTGACTATCCAGTACAAAATAGGCTACACACCAACCTACATGTTTGCGTGCGCACTACCGTTTAGGCTTGGGGCTTCTCGCCTTGCGGAACGATGGCCGTGCGATCAAAAGTGAGTTTTACACCAGTGGCTACTTCGAGGCTAATGGTGTCGTCTTTCTCGTTGATGCTACGCACAGTGCCGTGTAGGCCACCGATGGTTACTACATCTTGTCCCACCTTGAGCGAATTGCGAAACTCGCGAAGTTCTTTTTGCTTTTTGTTTTGGGGACGAATCATGAAGAAATACATGATTACGAACAGCAACACAATCATTATGATGGGGCTGAACTGACTGAGCCCACCTTGTGGCTGTGCTTGCAAGAGAATAGAAAGGGTTGTCATTGTTGTATAGGGATGTTAGTTATACTTTTGTATGTTTGTTGTTTTGTTCAAAAAGAAAAGCCGAGCAAATAAAAACGCGCTTCGCTTGCGATTTATTGGCGCATCATAGAGATAGGTTTCAGCATTCTGCCATCGTGGCGTAGTTGTTTGGCGATGGAGTCGAGCATGGCATTGACAAACGATGGACTCTGCGGTGTGCTGTACCAACGCGCGATGTTGATGTATTCGTTCAGCGTGATGCTTACATCTATACCGTCAATGCCAATAAGTTCGCCTATGGCAACCTGAAGAATGATGCTGTCCATTACAGGTATTCTGTTGAAATCGAACCGGCTGCTGGCAAAAGTCTTGATGAGTTCCAATGCTTCGCTGCTGTGCGATACTGCTTCGTGAAGCAAGGACTGTGCGAACGTTTTGTCGTCCTCCTCGCCCCAAGCAGGGAGCAAGGGCTGGTCGGGGTCTTCGTTGGGCTGAATGCGACGAATTGTTTTGAGAACAAAGGTGTCAATCACCTGTTTGTCGTCATTCCAATAAAGGCTGCGGTCTTCCAGAATGCCATCAAAATCTTCGCAGTTGACAATAATCTTTTTATAGAGTCTGCGGGCTATCTCTTGGTCTGCTTCGGGCGAGAAATCCTCTTTTTTGAGATAATGCAGGAAATCCTCGTCGTTGAGGAAATCTTTGGTCAAACGTTTTGCCAGAGCATATTCAGCATCGTTCTGGTCATTATGGTGTGCGCGATAGTCCTGCAACTCGTTGTTACAAGCCAAGGTAAGCAGCCATTGATTGTCGGCCAGCCTGCGTTCCGCCGAAACCACATCAGCCTTTACACCAAGGCGTTTGTTATGAGCCTCAATGTTCTCGGCGAGCGTCTCAGCCTGCTGACGAATAGCAAAAAGAAAGTTTAGGAGGAATAAATAGAGCTCGTGCGCATTGTCTAATGCCTTCTCAAATTCCTGGTCGAGCTCCTTGGATGTATTCTTGCTGTTGATGGAATACGCGTAGAATACTTGAACAGCTTTGATACGAATAAGTTGTCTGTTGATCATATTTCCGAAAAATACGACTAAAGCAGGCACGCTGCCTACTCTTTTGCGGTGCAAAGTTACTAAATGGAATACGAAAACCCAAAAGCATAGCTTGATTTTTGGATTTTTAGCGTTTTTGTGCCAACTTTGCGGTGTGCTTGACAATAGGCGCTGCATATATCTTGGAGAAGCACAAGGCAAATCACAAGGCTGCGCTACTAACCTACCAAATACTTCTTGTTATGAACGAACACGACAAAAATGCCATTCTCTTTTCGCGTACGGTAAAAGCAGGTAAGCGTATCTACTACATCGATGTGAAGCAAGACCGACGGGGCGAATACTACCTCTCGCTCACCGAGAGCAAACGTCTGCAAAGCGGTACGGAACAAATGCCGCCTGTGATAGAGAAACACAAAATCTTTGTCTACCGAGAAGACTTTGAGAAATTTCAGCAGGCTTTTGAAGATGCGTTGTCTTATGTACACGACAAACAAGGCGACTCTTTCAGCAATATAGACACTGAAGCAGACGAAGCGTCTATTGAACAAGGAACTTTAGCAGACGATACGTTTCGTCTCCATGTAGATTTTGAATAGTCGTCTACCATATTATATATATAATGTATGCCGCAGGTGTCTTGTCGCACTTTGGTTTTTGACCAATGTGCCATGCGCTGCGCAGAACGATAGTCTTTCTTCCGTTCAGTTGGGCTGGGCACTTGATGCAGCCGTCGGCCACGTTGTCAAGACTGATGCCTACGAACGCATGTGGCTTCATGGCAACCAAGCGCAGAGCTATGGCATCGAATGTCGTTTCGTCCAACCCCATAGCGATGTATTTGCTGCAGATTATGGGTTTCCAACGTTAGGAATAGGACTGCGCTACGGACACTATCGAGGCGTGACAATGCACAAAGCAGCTTCTCCCGACTGGGGGCAAGCGCAAATGGTAGACTATCAGTCGCGAATGGGAGATATCGTCACGGCATACGCCTTTTTTGAGCGCCCTCTCTATCGGAGCAAGCATTGGGAAGCTGATTATCGTATTGATATAGGATTAGGGTGGGGGGCTAATCCCTACAATAAGCAC
>JAFVCB010000051.1 GCA_017479555.1 Bacteroidaceae bacterium
ATGGTCTGTGCGCCCATGAAATGGATGAGAAACTCCGTCCAGTCTTTCAGAGAGAAGGTGTGCTGGAATAGCGTACGCAGTTGTTCGGCGGTGTATGTCATGGATGAGGAGAGCGTGGAAAGGATGGTTGGGTGGCGAGCTACGGTCTACCTACGCAGGGGACTACCGCAGCCGAGGTAGCGTGTGGAGAAATACGAACTGGAGAGCTTGTCTACCACTACGCCGCGTCGGGTGCTGGCGTGGATGAAGTGTCCGGCCTTGAGATAGATGCCTACGTGGGAGCATGTGCCCCGCCCGTTGGTGGTGAAGAAAACGAGGTCGCCCTGCTGCGGCTCGGCATCGTGCCTGACGACGATGTCTTTCTGAAACTGGTCTATGCTGCGCCGATGGAGGCCTACGCCATATACCTCGCGATAGATACGTGTGGTGAGTCCCGAGCAGTCCAGTCCGCTGCGGTCGTTACCCGCATAGCGATAGGGTACGCCGAGGTAGGAGGCGCACACGCTCAGCAGGGTGGCATCGTCGTGCTTGTCTGCTGTGATGCCCAACGCCGTGGCGGCCCGCGCGGCTTCTTGGCTCATCTGCGCGGGACGGGGTGGGGTAGGGGGAGTGATGGTTACCGTGGTAGGTGCGCTCTGACGAACCCGTGCGGGTACATAAGCCCCGTCGGGCAACTGCTGCGTGGTACACGAAGCGCCCGCGAGGAGCATCGTCAGCAGACAGCCATAGACGAATGACGTCTGCCGCGTATGTATTCCTTTGGTTTCAGTCATCGTTTCGTCTCTTGCGCAAGGCGGGGAGAGCCCTATTCCTATTTGGAGCTTTACAGAGCTGCCAAATAGCGTTCGGCCTCAAGTGCGGCTCTGCATCCAGCGGCTGCAGCCGTGATGGCCTGCCGATAGAGCGGGTCGGCCACGTCGCCTGCGGCAAATACGCCAGGCACACGTGTGGTGGGGCGTGCCCCGTCGGTGACGATGTAGCCCTGTTCGTCGGTCTCCACCCACGGTGTGAAGAGTTCGCTATTGGGATGGTGTCCAATGGCTAAGAAGAAGCCCTCGATGGGGAGGTCGTAGGTGCGTTCGTCGGCCTCGCCGCGACGATGTACGAGGTGCGCGCCCTCGACTACCTCGTCGCCGTATAGGCCTAAGGTGTTGGTCTCGAAGAGAATCTCAATCTTGGGATTGTTCATCACGCGTTTTTGCATGGCATCCGAGGCACGCAGATAGGGCTTGCGCACTATCATGTAGACCTTTTCGGCCAGTCCAGCGAGATAGGATGCTTCCTCGCAGGCCGTGTCGCCTCCGCCTACCACAGCCACGCGACGGCGGCGATAGAAGAAGCCATCGCAAGTAGCGCATGCACTCACGCCTGCACCGCGATATTTCTCCTCATCGGGCAGTCCGAGGTACTTAGCCGACGCTCCTGTGGCAATAATCAGCGCGAGGCACTGCTCTTCAGAACCGTCGTCGAAAGTCACGGTGTAGGGCGACTGACCTAAGTCGCACTTCACGGCGATGCGTGAGCGAATTTCTGTACCCAGTCGCTCGGCCTGTCGGCGCAGGTCGGCCATCATCTGGTTGGCATCGATGCCGTCGGGATAGCCTGGGAAATTTTCTATCTCGGTGGTGGTGGTGAGTTGGCCGCCGGGTTGCAGTCCTTCGCAAAGCACGGGCGCGAGTCCAGCGCGCGAAGCATAAATAGCGGCGGTGTAGCCAGCGGGTCCAGACCCAAGTATCAAGAGTTTGAGCATATCGTTGATGTTTTTAGATTATGAATAAAAAATGCAGGCCTCCAAGGTTGTGGCCTGCTATGTGGTTTGCTGATCGGCCGAGGCCAAATGTGGCGCGTAGCCCGAGGGTGGCCGCTCAGCCTATCTGAGGTCTATAATCTCGTAGTTGGGGAAGCGGGCGGTGTTGAGCACAAAGTCGGTGTCGGGGAAGCGTATGCCCGTCTTCAGGGAGTTGATGCGTATCTTCAGCCAGTTCTTTTTGCCCATGCGCACACGCACCGAGAAAGGCATGTTGTCCTGTCCCACGCTGACGTAGAGCTCTTGTATGGGGTTCTTGGTTGACTTCGATACGAGGTGGATGTCCTTGATGGGGTGACCCTCGTAGATATCCTCGTCCACGTTGAGTACATAGCCCTGCTTGTACATGTCCACAAAACTGTAGGGATTGATTTGCTGAAGTTCTGCACGGGTTGGTTTGCTCACGTAGATTTCAGTGGCGCCAGCCTCTAAAGCCCAGAGCGTAGTACCGTCGAACCATTGCTGTATCTGTGGGCTGACGAGTTTGAACTTGCGGCCTTTGACGGATAGCGTGCCCGAACTGCTGCCCGCCTCCTCGCGTCCGTTGTAGGACGTGATGGTGAACTGAGCCTGTATGCCTCCCGCGTTTTTGAGTTGGTTGGCAACTTGGTCGAGTACGGCACGCGCTTCGCTGTCTTGCGCTGCGAGTGTAGCAGGAATCCATAGGCTGCATACGAAGAGCAGTATGCTTGAGAGGTATGTACGTTTCATGGATATGCGTTTTTAGGGTAGTTTATGGGTAAATGTGCATCGTAAGCCAAGCTTCTTGGTGTCGCTTGCCGAGAGATGTATGCCTAATCGCAGCGGGCTTTCGGTGCTAAAACACGGCAAAAATACAGCACTTTTTCGCTCTTAGCAAGCGCACGCGGCATTTGGGGGTGAATATTAAAGATTTTTAACCCAACTTCGAGCATTTCCACGTGCGCACGTGCTTTATTTTATGTACGATTGATGCCCTGCGGACGTGGTTGTTTGCTTATCTTTGTTTGCCGAATGAGTGACGAGATGGTGGGTTAGTTGCTGTGCAGTTGAGCCAACAGGACATCAAGCTGCCCGAGGTCAGTGATGAGTACGTCGCGCGGTTTGCTGCCTTGGGCGGGGCCTACGATGCCCGCCTTGCAGAGCTGGTCCATGAGGCGTCCAGCGCGGTTGTAGCCTATGCTGAACTTGCGCTGAATGGACGACGTAGAACCTTGTTGCTCTACCACAATCATGCGCGCCACCTCATCGAACATCGAGTCGAGCGATTCGTTCATCTGACTGCCGCCCGCAGCGATGCCACTGTCCTCTGCCTCCACTTCGGGGAGCGTGTAAGGCTCGAGATAGCCAGGTTGGTCTTCGATGAACTGGCAGATGCGTTCCACCTCGGGTGTATCTACGAAGGCGCACTGCACACGCACGGGATCCGCGCCGCTCATGCCGCTGAGAAAGAGCATGTCGCCCTTGCCCACCAATTGGTTAGCGCCCGTACGGTCCAGGATGGTGCGGCTGTCTATCTGCGACATCACTTTGAACGACATACGTGCGGGGAAGTTCGCCTTAATCGTACCCGTGATGATGTTTGTGGTGGGGCGCTGCGTGGCAATGACCATGTGCATGCCCACGGCGCGTGCCAGCTGGGCGATGCGGGCGATGGGTAGCTCCACCTCCTTGCCCGCCGTCATGATGAGGTCACCAAACTCGTCGATGACGATGACCATGTAGGGCATAAAGGCATGTCCGTTCTCGGGGTTGAGCTTATGGGCCTTGAATTTCTCGTTGTACTCCTTGATGTTGCGCACCTTGGCTTTCTTGAGTAGGTCGTAGCGGTGGTCCATCAGTTTGCAGAGACTGCGCAGGGTCTGTACCACCTTGCTCACATCGGTGATGATGGGGTCTTCCTGCTCTGGCAGCGTGGCGATGAAGTACTTGGCCAAGGAAGCGTAGATGTTGAGCTCCACCTTCTTGGGGTCAACCATGACGAGCTTGAGTTCGGCGGGGTGTTTCTTGTAGAGCAAGGAGGTGATGAGGGCATTCAGACCGACCGACTTACCTTGACCCGTGGCACCAGCTACGAGCAGGTGGGGCATCTTGGCGAGGTCCACCATAAAGACTTCGTTGGTGATGGTCTTACCCAGTGCTACGGGCAGTTCGTATCGGCTCTGCTCGAACGTACGACTGTTCAGCACGCTCTCCATCGACACGATGCGCGGCTTGTTGTTGGGCACCTCGATACCTATGGTGCCTTTGCCCGGGATAGGGGCAATGATACGTATGCCCAAGGCGCTGAGACTCAGGGCGATGTCGTTCTCGAGGTTGCGTATCTTGCTGATGCGCACGCCTGGAGCGGGAGTAATCTCGTAGAGCGTGATGGTAGGGCCGATGGTGGCCGTGATGCGCGTGATTTCAACGTCGAAATTCTTGAGCACCTGCGTGATGCGCTCGCTGTTGGCGCGCTGCTCCTGTTCGTTGATGGTGATGCCGTCGTCTTGGTACACTTTCAGCAGGTCGAGCCTTGGGAATCGATAGTTCTCCAAGTCCTTGCGGGGATCGTAGGGTGCTTGTTCGTCGACGGGGCTGCCCACGGTGTTTTTCTCCGCCTGTTTGTCGTCGCCTGGACGCTCAAAGGTGATGGGCACAGGTGCGACGGTCGAGACCTCGGGTGGGGTGTCGATGGGAGGCGCAGGCTTCGATGGCTTGGCTTTCTCCACGTGGGGCGGCGTGAAGTCCATCACCACCGTGTCGGCACGGGGCGACTGCGGGGCTGGAGCGTCGTCAGCGGTGTCGACTGGCTCGTCGTCCTCGGCTTCGTCCGATGTAGAGAGCAGACGCTTCCACCAAGACTTTTCTTTTGGCTTATCTGTCGCGTCGGACTGAGGTATGGGCGGCACTTCCTCAGAGGCATTGTTCTTGAGATACCCCGTGGGATTGGTGGTCATGCGGACAAACTCCTTGGTACGTTTGGAGAGCACCACGAGATATAGGATGAGCGTGACGATCAGTAGGGCGATGCAACCCACAGAACCCACGTTGCGCTCGAGCGAGTCGTAGATTTGCAGGCCATGACCGCCGCCTAAGGGGAAGACAAACAAGCTGTTGAGCGATTCGATGCTCTGCGAGAGAGCGGCCAAGGCCACACTGCCCCACACCATCCACACCGATTCGTGCAAGAACCATTTCACGACGTTCACCTTCAAGCTGCCGATGAGCCGCATGCTGAGTTGGATGAGGAAGATTGGGATGAGGAACGAGCAGATGCCGAAGAGGCCGTTCATCATGTAGTACGAGAGATGCGCGCCTAAGATGCCAGCATAGTTGGCTGGGTTCTCGAGCGTACCACTCTCCACGCCCGCCTGATCGGCAGCCCCGGTCTGGAAGTTAGATACCATAGAGACGAGCATCACCAAGGCTACGGCGAGCAACACAAGGCCTATGACGAAGAGCACAGTGTCGAGCGATATGCGCCCAACGGCTTCCACCATTTGCGCCCATGCAGACGGAGAGGATGGCTTGCGCGACTTCCCCGCCGTCTTTCTTTTATTTTTTGGCATAAATACAGCGTACGTTTTTGGGCAACCCTTTGCACACCCAGGCAAAGCCGATGTAGCGACGCTTTGCTCGGATAGTTTGATGCAAAAGTTGCTTTTCCTTTTTTCTTTTTCCTTTTCTTGCGCTACGTGAGGCACAGGCCGCAATGCTGGATGGCTCGGGGACGAAAGCAGATGCCCACCTCGGCGGTGCGATAGTGGTCGTCGGCGCGCCATAGCGCGAAGCCGGTGCGCAGCGTAACGCGCCGCAAAGATACACTTTCCTTTTGGTTCTTCGCGCATTTGCGACCCGCACTTTCAAAAAAAGTTGCTGCGCAGGCGTATATCGGAGGTGGGGCCGCGCCCCACGGAGACGCGCGGCAGCGGGTGGGCTGTAGGCGCGCGGTGGATGAATAGTGGACGCGGTAGGTGGGGAGGCGTTTTATGGGGTGTTATGCCACATTTTTTTTGATGTCCGAGAAATTTTTTTTCGGCTCGGATGTATTCTATAAATTGAGCTTAGATTTTTGTAAACTTAGGCTTAGTTTATGTAAACTTAACCTAAATTCTTACAAACTTAGCCTAAATTTATAGAATGCAGCGCGCGTGGCGGAAAATAGATGCCGAGGCGCGAGAGAAAGAAAAGGTGATTTTCGCTTTTAGAAAAGCAGGGGCGATACAATAAATAGCGACTTTGTACGTTATAGAGTTTAGGTGCGCCACGCACGAGCGCGACCGCCGAGGAAGTACATACGCATCTTCACCACACCAAATCCATACTCCACAATACCACAACCATGATAGCTTATATCGAAGGGAAAGTCGACGAACTGACCACGGAGACCGTCATACTCGAAGCCGCTGGCGTGGGCTACGAGTTGGCCATTTCGCTGCAGACCTACGAGAGTCTGCGCGCCAAGGAGCGTGCCCGTCTCTACGTCTACGAACAGGTGCGCCAGGACCAGGCCACCCAGCTCTACGGATTTGCTACACGGCAGGAGCGCAGCTTGTTCCTGCTCCTCTTAGCCGTGAGTGGTGTGGGCGGTCAGACGGCACGTAGCGTGGTGTCGGCCTATAGCCCCGATGAACTCACACGCATCATCGCCAACGAAGATAAGCGTGCCCTGACGGCCATCAAAGGCATAGGCAAAAAAGCTGCCGAACGTATTGTGGTGGAGCTCCGCGACAAGGTGGAA
Organism: Bacteroidaceae bacterium; assembly: GCA_017479555.1. Lineage (GTDB taxonomy): Bacteria > Bacteroidota > Bacteroidia > Bacteroidales > Bacteroidaceae > Alloprevotella. The sequence continues at coordinate 6,510 of JAFVCB010000051.1, forward strand.
GCACCTATGGGTGCAGGCTACGCCACAGACGCATCTCCTGTGGCTGCCGCCGCGAGCAGCACGATGGCCGAAGCCGTGTCAGCCCTGACGATGTTGGGATTTCAGCATCAGCAGGTCAATAAGAGCGTCATGGCTATCCTCAGTGAGCAACCCAACCTCACGGTGGAGGAGGTTATCAAGCACGCACTGAAACAAATGACAGCGAAGTAAGGATATGCTCAAGCAGCGTTTAGGAAATATAGCAACCGTTCTGCTCGTGGCACTATTTGCCATCGGGGCAGCTTGGGGCGGCAGTGCGCATCGGCGTGCTGTGTTGCGCCCACGGCAGGTTGCTTCGTCCGCTGCTTCGACCCGTTCGCTGCATCCAGTAGCAGCAAGCCTCGCCCAGCCGCGTCGGTATGGCCAGTGCCCCCTGACGCTCGCGCTGCAAAGCGCGTGGGCAACGCCGTCGTCCGACATCGCGCAGCCGCGCCCCGACACCATCATCACGCCCGTACAGCGTACCGACCCCGCCAATCCCTTCGCGTCAACCACCATCAGCGGCGACCTGCGTACACCCGAGAATATTGAGACGGGTATCTTCCTCGACGAACGCACGGGGCTTTATCGCTTTGGTACGCGCCTCAAAGGCAATACACAGTTTCTCACTACTCCCTTGTTGATGACCCCCGATGAGGTGGCGCGACGCGACAATCGGCGCATCCGTCAGCAGTGGTTTGCGCAACAAAATCGCACGGAGGCCATAGCCCAAGGCAGAGACAAGTTCGACTTCACTGACATGCATTTCGACCTGGGGCTGGCCGAGAAAATCTTTGGCCCTGGCGGAGTGCGTATCCGCACTCAGGGTTCGGCATCGCTCAAGATTGGTGCCAATACCCGCTTCGTTGATAATCCGTCGCTCAGCGAGCGAAACAGGCATGTCTTCGGTTTTGATTTCAACGAAGACATCAATCTCTCGCTCAACGCGCGTGTAGGTGATAAGGTGAATATGGACTTCAACTACAACTCCAACGCTGCTGCCACCTTTGATGCCCAAAAGATACGTCTGCGCTACGAAGGTAAAGAAGACGAGATCATCAAGCTCATCGAAGCGGGAAACATCTCCATGCCCACCAACTCATCGCTCATACGCGGCGCTTCGAGCCTCTTCGGTATACGTACCGACCTGCAATTTGGCCGTCTGAAGCTCTCGGCAGTGCTGAGCCAGAAGAAGTCCTCTTCCTCCAACGTGAGTAGTGGCCGAGGCGGTGTACAACTGCAAAGTTACGAGATAAACGCTGCCGACTACGACGAAAATCGCTATTTCTTCCTCGGCCACTACTTCAGAGACCACTACGATGCCAACATGTCGCAGTTGCCCAACGTGATGAGCGGTTTCACCATCAATCGCGTGGAGATATGGGTGACCAACAACACTGGGCAGACCACCGACACACGCGACATTGTAGCCCTCACCGACCTCGGCGAATACGCACATATCAGCAACGACCTCTGGGCACCCACGGGCGTGCAGAACCCATCGAACAACAGTAACGACGAGTATACCACCCTGGTCACAGGATATGCGGGCGCACGCAATATTTCAGAGGCTACCGCCCTGCTCGACGGCTTAGGGCTGCGCGGCGGGACAGACTATGAGAAAGTGGGGTCGGCACGCAAGCTCCGCACCACCGAATACAGCCTCAACAGTGCGCTGGGCTACATCGCACTGAGTAGTACGCTGCAGACCGACCAGGTGTTAGCCGTGGCCTACGAGTACACCTATCGCGGACAAACCTATCAGGTGGGAGAATTTTCTACCGACATTGCCGACAACTCCCAAGTGCTTTTTGTCAAGGCTCTCAAAAACACGGCTTGCACCCCACAGCAGGGCAACTGGGACTTGATGATGAAGAACGTCTACTACCTCGGAGCTAATAACTTGCAAAAGGACAAGTTTAGGCTCGACATCAAGTTCCTCAGCGACACCAGTGGTGTGTGGCTCACCTATCTGCCCGAGGCCGAGTTGCGCGATAGGAAGCTCATTCAGCTCTTAGGCATGGATCGCCTCGACAACAACAATCGGCGAAATCCTAACAGCTATTTCGACTACGTGGAGGGCTACACCATTGATGCCAACAACGGACGTGTGATATTCCCCGTAGTAGAGCCCTTCGGCGCGTATATGAGACAGGCCATCGGAAACGATGCCGTGGCCGACAAATACGTCTTCCAAGAACTCTACGACAGCACGCGCACCATCGCCCGACAGATAGCAGAGAAGAACAAATTCATCATCGCGGGCGAATACAGAGCCAGTCGCAATGACGAGATATCGCTCGGTACGAGCAACATCCCACGCGGCAGCGTCGTCGTTACGGCAGGCGGTCAAACCCTCGTGGAGGGCACGGACTACACCGTGGACTACTACAGCGGCATCGTGCATATCGTCAATCAGAGCATCCTCGATGCTGGCACACCCGTCAATGTCAGCCTCGAGAGTAACACCGACTACGGCATGCAGCGAAAGACCATGTTGGGGCTCAACTGGCAGTACGACTTCAGCAAGAACCTCACGTTTGGCGGTACAGTCATGCATCTGTACGAGCAGTCGCTCACCACGAAAGTGGCTATGGGAAGTGAGCCCATCAACAATACACTCTGGGGTCTCAACTTCGCGTGGAAGACAGAGAGCCAGTGGCTCACCAACGTGTTCGACCGATTGCCCTTGCTCCACCTCACACAGCCATCGAGCATCAGTCTGACAGGCGAATTTGCCCAACTCATAGCGGGCAGCAACAGTCAGAGCCAGAGCGGTTCGTCCTACCTCGACGACTTCGAGACAGCCAATACCGACTTCGACATCTCCGATCCCCGCGAGTGGGTGCTCAGTAGCACGCCCTCGATGTTTGCCGAGAGCGCCTACACCAACGATGTGCGCTACGGCTACAACCGCGCCCTGCTCGCTTGGTACTACATCGACCCACTCTTCACCCGTCGTAGCTCGTCGCTCACACCGGGCTACATCAAGAGCGACTTGGCACAGCTCAGCGACCCCTTTGTGCGCGAAGTCTATATCAACGAGCTGTTCCCCAATCGTTCCATCAACTACAAAGAGGCCTCCACGCTCAACGTACTCAACTTGGCTTTCTATCCCAACGAGCGCGGCCCGTACAACTTGGATCCCATGCTCGACGCCAATGGTAGGTTGAGCAATCCGCAGGCACGCTGGGGCGGTATGATGCGCAAGCTCGACAATACCGACTTCGAGGCATCCAATATAGAATACATTGAGTTTTGGCTCATGGACCCCTTTGTCAAAGCCAAGCAGGACGGCAGTAATCCATCGGGTGACCTATACATCAACCTCGGAGAAGTGAGTGAGGATATCCTCAAGGACGGCAAAAAGTTCTATGAGAGCGGTATGCCCACCAGCGACGACCCCTCGCAGTACGAGGAGACCCTTTGGGGACGCGTGCCTAAACAAGCCAGCGTCACCTATGCCTTTAACACGCAGAGCGGCGCGCGTTCGCGTCAAGACGTGGGACTGAACGGTTTGACCAGCGAACAAGAGCAGACCTACGGTGTCTATGCCGATTACTTGGCTGCCATACGCAACGTGGTGCGCCCCGAAGTGTACGACAGCATAGCGGCCAATCCCAGCGGCGACCGCTACCACTACTTTAGAGGTTCGGACTACGACGCAGCACGTATAGGCGTGCTTGACCGCTATAAATACATCAACCATCCCAACGGCAACAGCGCCGATGCCGACAACTCCACCGAGAGCTATTCCACCGCCTACAAGACGATGCCCGACGTGGAGGACATCAACCAAGACTTTACCCTCAACGAATACGAGAAATACTATCAGTATCACATTCAGATAGACCCCGCGCAGATGCGTGTGGGACAAAACTACATCGTAGACAGTCGTACAGCCACACCGACACTGCGCGATGGCACAAGTCCCGAGGTGACGTGGTATCTCTTCCGTATCCCAGTGGACCAATATGAGAGCCGCGTGGGCAACATCAACGACTTCTCGAGCATACGTTTCATGCGCATGTTCCTCACAGGGTTCAGCGAGCCCGTGGTGCTGCGCTTTGGCACGCTCAACCTCGTGCATGGCGACTGGCGCACCTACGACCAGCAGCTCTACACTGGCGAGATAGGCGACGGCAGTGGCACACTGGCCGTGAGCAGCGTCAGCTTCGAAGAGAATGCAGAGAAGTCGCCCGTGAACTATGTCATACCCCCAGGCATAAGCCGCGTGTTGCAGCCAGGCTCAGACCAAATCCTCGAGAACGATGAACAAGCCTTGGCACTCGTTGTAGAGAACTTGGCCAGCGGCGATGCCAGAGCAGTCTATAAGAATACGAGCATAGACCTGCGCAACTACCGCCACCTACAGATGTATGCCCACGCCAACGCGCTCACAGGCGACAACGAGCTGCAGGATGGCCAGATGAGCATCTTCATACGCTTAGGTACAGACTTCAAGAGCAATTTCTATGAGTACGAAGTACCCCTGACGCTCACTCCCGAAGGACACTACTCGCAAGGAGCAAACGGTGCGCGTGCCGTTTGGCCCGAGGCCAATATGCTCGAGATAGATTTCGACCTGCTCACCACCATCAAACGCAACCGCAACCTCAGAAGAAGTCAAGGGCAGGCGGCCTACGGACAGCTCTACAGCGAATACGACCCTGTGCGTCCACATGCCAAGGTGAGCGTCATGGGAAATCCCTCGTTAGGCGACGTGCGTGTGGTGATGATAGGTGTGCGCAACAATAGTCGCGCCACGCGCAGCGTAGAAGTGTGGGCCAATGAACTACGCCTGCAGAACTACGCCAACGATGGCGGATGGGCAGCGCGTGCACAGCTCAATGTGCAGGTCAGCGACTTTGCTTCGCTCAACGTCACAGGACACGTGGAGACAGAGGGTTTCGGAGGCTTAGAAGAAACAGTTACGCAGCGACGCAACGATAACCTTGGTGAATACAACATCACCACCAACGTACAATTAGGCAAGCTCCTCCCAGAGGGAGCCAAGCTCAACGCACCCCTTTACTACTCCTATGGCAAGCAGACCATTCAGCCCCAATACAATCCGCTCGATACCGACATGCCGATGGACGACGCACTGGACGGCTTAGCCACCGAACACGAGCGCGACTCGCTGCTCAACATCACCAACCGCGTGGTGCGCACCAGCAACCTCAGCCTAACGGGTGTACGATTTGCTATCAGCACCAAGAACCATCCCATGCCCTACGACCCCGCGAACTTCACCTTTGGTTTTGCTACCAGCAAACGCTATACCACAGGCGAGACTACGATGTGGGAGCGCGAACAAGAGTGGAGATACAGCTTGGCATACAGTTATTCTCCCGTCTACAAAAGCTTTGAGCCTTTCAAGAAGCTTAAGAGTCGTAGCAAGTGGCTGAAGATTTTCAAGGAGTTTGGCTTCAACTTCCTGCCGCAGAGCATCACGTTCAACACCGACATCACACGTCGCTATTACGAGTTCCAAGAGCGCGATGTGGAGAACTTGGACAACAATAGTCTGCCCTTGTCGTGGTCGAGCGACTTCTTCTGGAACCGCAACTTCTCGCTGCGTTGGGACTTGACCAAGAACCTACACGCCAGTTTCCAGAGTGCGACAAACGCTGAGATAGAACAGCCCTACACGCCCATCAATCGCGACCTCTTCCCAGATGCCTACACCGCATGGAAAGACAGTGTGTGGCGTAGTATAGCCCATTTAGGTACACCGCTCACCTATCAGCAGTCCTTTGAAGCCAGCCTCAAGCTACCTATCAACAAACTGCCCGCGTTCGACTGGGTTACAGCCGATGCGACTTATAATGCCACGTACAACTGGACGCGCGGCTCGGATCTCGACAATGGTTTCTCGCTGGGAAACACCATAGCCAACAATCGCAGCATCAACGGAAACCTACGTCTCAACTTCGAGACCCTCTACAATCATATCCCGTTCCTCAAAGCCGCAAACCAGCGCTTTAGCGGCAATGGCTCGTCTGGCGGACGCGGCGGCAGCACACGCGGCGGGCAGCGTACCGCACAAGGCACAGCGGCAGCCGCACGCAATAGAAACTTCGAGCGAGAAGTACAACTCTTGCCCGACACCACGGTGACGATTACCCACGGACAGAAGTCGAAGAAACTACGCATCACAGCCATACGCGCCGACGGCACACGCTACCCCTTGCGCTACAAGCTGAAAGACCAAAACACCATCACGATTATCAGCCAAGACACCATCAAGGTGAAAGTAACCATCGCTGCCAAACAGAAGCAGGAGGACACGCCGTTCTACAAAGCCATGCAGAGCGTGGCGCGTGTGGCTATGATGGTGCGCAACGTCAGCGTGGCCTACCGCAACACGTTCAACATGAGCATACCTGGGTTCTTGCCCAACGTGGGTGACATCTTCGGACAACGCAGCAGCGGCGGATTAGCCCCAGGACTGGACTTTGCCTTTGGCCTTGCGGGGGAGTCGTACATCAGCAAAGCCATCGACAACGACTGGCTGCTGCGTAGCGACAGCATCATCACGCCAGCTGCGACTTCGCTTACTGAGGATTTGCAGATACGTGCCACACTCGAGCCGTGGCCAGGCTTGAAAATAGACCTCAGTGCCACACGCAACAGCAATCGTATGCGCTCCATACAATATATGTATGACGGAATGCCCACGTTGCAGAGCGGTTCGTTTGCCATGACGACCATCAGCCTCGGGAGTGCCTTTGCCTCAGCTGGTACAGCCGACAATGGATATAGCAATAGCACGTTCCGCAAATTCGTTGCATCGCTTAGCGGCGTGCAGCAAGCCATTGAGGCACAGTACGCAGGCACTATCTATCCGCAGGGAACAGCCCTCGCTGGTGAGACATTCGACCCTGCCAACGGTACAGTATCACCTTATAGCGCCGACGTGATGGTGCCCGCCTTCCTCAAAGCCTATACGTCCAGCGGAGGTACGCTCGACATCTTCCCGCTCATCACGAAGATGCTGCCTAACTGGAACATACAGTATGCGGGACTGGTCAAGATACCCGCTATGAAGCGCATCTTCAAGAGCTTCAACCTCAATCATAGCTACAAGAGCCTTTTCAAGGTGGGCTCCTACAATACGTTCACCAATTTCTATGCCTTAGACAACGGACTGGGCTTCGTGCCCGACGTGACCACAGGGACACCTATCCCCTCGAGCATGTATGATGTGAATACTGTCACGCTCGAAGAATCGTTCTCGCCCCTCTTCGGTGTAGACATGACGTTCCTCAATAATCTGTCGGCCAAGGTAGAGTGGCGTAGGGTGCGAGCCACGACACTCTCGATGACATCACAGCAAATCACAGAGAACCTCTCCAACGACTTTGTGATAGGTATAGGCTACAAGATAGTGGGTCTGAAGCTCTTCCAACCCAAGAAGACCATACGCTCGCGCGGTGCGCAGCGTTCCGCAGGACAACGCGGTGAGGGCAATACAGGTCAGAGTCGTTCCCAGTCCCAGAGCCGCAATAGCGGGTGGGCGAGCGACCTCAACCTGAAATTGGACGTGAGCATTCGCAACCAAACAGCCATTCAGCGAAATATACAGACGATGCTCAGCCAAGCCACCAACGGCAACCAAGCGGTGCAGATACGTTTCAACGCCGACTACGCGCTGAGCCGCTACCTCACCGTGACGGCCTACTACGATCGTCAGATGAATCGCCCGCTGCTTACCTCAACGTCCTATCCCGTTACGACGCAGGACTTCGGTGTGAGTCTCAAATTCTCGCTCTCCCGATAAAGCGTGCGCCTATACCATATATAATATATAAGATACCGAAGTAGAAAGTCCCAATATGAAGTTCATTGCCTCCAGTGCCCATCTGCTGCAAGCGCAGCGCGAAAACGCGTTAGACAACGTCTTCTATACGTTGCCCGACACCGCGCTGCGCCAGGGCGGACAGCCCTTCTTCGTGCCCGACGAGGGGACACCCTGCGAGGCCTATCCCTGTGTCGCTGTACGCGTTTGCCGACAGGGGCGAAGCATCAGCCCGCGCTTTGCGCACAGATACTATGATGCCTACACCGCTGCGGTACACTTCGTGATGGCAGGCCAGCTCTCCGCACTTCGCTCCGTGGGTGCGCCATGGACGCAAGCCGTCGGCTTCGATGGCGCGGCCTGCTTGGGACGCTTCGTGGAGCTTCCAGCCGCCACGGATGGGGCAACTGCCTCTATGCTTGAGGCCGCGTTCCACTTCTCCGCTACGTGCGATGCTACGGCTGAGATTGACGTTGATACGTCGGCCATAGATACATTCGTGGCTCAGGCGAGTCGCTACTTCACGCTCCACCAAGGCGATGTACTGCTTCTCGGAGAGCATCCTGCTCAAGTCCATCCCGCGCGGCTAAACACCGTTATCAAGGCGCGCGTGGGTGGTACGGACGTTCTTGCTTTTAATGTGAAATAATACGCTCATTATGAAACGATATTTGCTTCTCTTCATAACCCTTTTTGCCACAACGCAGCTAACCGCTCAAATAACAGGTGGCGCACTCGCGGAGTCGGCAGAGATACCCTTGCGCAACGACACGACGGGTGGCTTCATCGCTATCCCAGCCGATGAATATCCCGTAGGCTCTACGTTCTCTACCCAACTGCGGGGCGTTGAGGCTGTTGTGCTGGAATACCCCGAGTATGTGCCTTTGACCAAGGAGGAGCTACGCACGCTTAAACGCCTTAAACTCACGTTGCCATCCCAGATTGAGCCAGACGTGTTTGTGGCTACAGAGCGCAAGGAGCGTATCCTCGAACTCAGCTTCTCACCCTTTGTCAAACGTGGTGGTAAGTACTATCGCGTGGCCTCTATTCGCTTCACTCCCAAGCGCGATGTAGTTGTAGCCCACAGCGCACGTCTGCAAGCCAGTAGTCTCACCTCGCGATACGCAGACCACTCTGTGCTTTCCACTGGACGATGGGTCAAGATTCACGTCACCGAAGAAGGCATTTACCGACTTACACCCTCGTATCTCTCATCCTTAGGTTTCAGCGACCCCACACGAGTACGCGTGTATGGCTATGGGGGCAGGATTTTGCCCGAAGCCTTTACCTTCACGGGCGCAGACGCACTTATTGACGACCTCTGCGAAGTGCCTCTCTACAAGAATGGAAATGACCTCCTCTTCTTTGCCGAGGGCGTTACCCGATGGACGTGGGACGAAGATTTCGAGCAATTCTCGCACGAACCCAGTCCCTACAGCAAGAATTCCTACTACTTTCTGACTGAGGGCGACACCCCTCTGACGCTCGCCACGCTCCCCGAGGCCTCTGCCTCACATACACTCTCCATCGTACCCCACCATGCACTCTACGAACAAGATGCCTATGTGTGGTTTGGTGGTGGACGCAACTTTGTGGACAGCTACGATTTCAGCACAGGCCGCACCCACTCCTTTACGCTCGCCACTCCTAACATCGTAACGGGCGACCCCGCTACGCTCGATATTGCATTCACCGCAGCTGGCACGACCAGCACCACACCCGTGAGCGTCAAAGTTGGTAGCAATACGCTGGGGTCTTTCTCCGTGCCTATCTTTGTAGACAATGAGAGCGCACGCGAAGTCACACGGAGCTACAACGTCAGCACGCTTTCTACAACCAATACTGTGAGCTTCACTACGGGCAATGCCAACCCTGCGCGCCTTGACTTCCTGCGCGCCACCTATCCTATGAGGCTTTCGGCCAATATGGATGGCGTGGCTTTCTCGCCTTGCTACAACGGGGCGGTGACCCTACAGATTAGCGATGCTACCGAACAAACCCAGCTGTGGCTCATCGGCGATTCGCAAACACGCACCGCGCGTGTGCCTGCCACGCTCAGCGGAACGACGCTAACCGCCACCGTGAGCAACGGCATGGGGCGCTACGTGTTGCTCCAAGCCAATAAGTCCTACGCTACTCCTGTCAGCGACGGCGTTGTCGCTAACCAAGACCTCCACGGAGACCCTGAGAGCTACGACATGGTCATCATCGTCTCCGAGAGTGGTTTGCTCACCGAACAAGCTGAGCGTTTGGCCGAGTTCCATCGCACCCACGATGGCCTGCGTGTCAAGGTGGTCAACGCTGGTATGCTCTACAACGAGTTCAGTAGCGGCACACCCGATGCTTCTGCCTATCGTCGCTATATCAAGATGCTCTACGACCGTGCGCAGTCCGACACCGACGCGCCGCGCTTCTTGCTATTCTTTGGCGACTGCTATTTCGACAATCGCGGTGTCACGTCCGAGGCGCGCCAGTTCAATCTCAAGGACTTCTTGCTCTCTTACGAGCCAGCCTCGAACAGTGTGACAGATTTTGCCATTGGCACGCTCAATAGCTACGTCACCGACGACTATTTCGGACTGCTTGACGATGGCGAGGGGGCGCGCATCGTGCGCGAGAAGACCGACCTTGCCATAGGTCGCATACCCATTCACGACGTGACGAGTGCCTCTTACTACGTGGATAAAGTCATCGCATACGTCAGCGGCGAGTTTGCGGGTTCGTGGAAGAACCGTCTCGTCTTCATTGGCGACGATATAGACAACAACCTACACATGAACGGCGCAGAGAGTGCCTTGGCACAGGCCGAAGCACAAGCAGGCTCGGTAGTCATTCGACGCATCTACCCCGATGCCACCAAGCGTGTAGTCACCGCCACACACACCACCTATCCCGAAGCAACCACACGCCTCATACGCGAGATGGATCGCGGCGCACTGATGTTCAACTACACGGGACACGGCGGCCCCACAGGCCTTTCTCACTCCTCTCTGATCAAGGCCGAAGACTTTGTGGAGCATGCAGGCACGCGTCCCGCGCTGTGGACCTTTGCTTCGTGCGAGATTACACCCTACGACCAGCAGGAGGAAGAAAACCTCGGACGCATGTCGCTCTTCAGCCACGAGGGCGGAGCCATTGCTGTGATGTGTAGTGCCCGTGCCGTGTATGCCAGCTATAATAGTGCGCTCAACGACCTCTTTTGTCAGAACATCTTCTCCGTAGATGCCACCACAGGGCAGCGCCATACGCTCGGCGAAGCACTGCGTATCTGCAAGAACGGACTTGTCACCAC
>JAFVCB010000052.1 GCA_017479555.1 Bacteroidaceae bacterium
CGAAGTGGCTGGCAGTCAGAAACTCTCCAAGCACAGCCAAGGCCTGGCCGTAGATATCAATACGCTCTACAACCCTTGTGTAGCCAACCGCCAAGGTCGGCAAACCGTACAGCCTCAGGCAGGTCGCCCCTATGCTTTCCGACGCGACCAGCGCCAAGACATTCCGTACAAGATCGACCACAACGATTTGGCCTACAAACTCTTTCGAGCCGAGGGTTTCACTTGGGGAGGCGACTGGCGCACGGTCAAAGACTACCAGCACTTTGAGTACAACTAAACCCAGCGCGTAGCCACCTACGCCCCATCCTCCCGAGCGCAATAGCCAGCTGAGCATGCACCCATTGCTCAGTCCTCGCAGCAGATGCCCACCGCGTGCATGCCGAAAGCACGCGCCGCAGAGGTTGATAATCACTCACAGCACACCATAGACACAGGCTGCATCGCTTGATGCCCACCCCTTTTCAGCCATATCCCGAGCCATATCCTGCGGCATCGGGATATATTTTGCACTGTAGCCCGCCGATTCTATAAACTTAGGCTAAGTTCGTAAAAACTAAGGTTAAGTTCGTACAAACTAAGCCTAAGTTTACAGAAACTAAGCCTAAATTTATAAAATGCAAGCACCCGCCAAACAAATGGCTCGCACACCGTGAGAAACAAAGCCCGCTGCCAAAACAAAAAAAAGCGCATCAGCACGACACGCGTACACAGATAATCGTTATTTTTGCAGCTTGAAATGAAGCGCATATTGCTTGTCATATTACTCACGCTCGTCGCGCTCGCAGCGAGTGCCAAGTCCAAAACATTCGTACTATGCATCGACCCCGGACATGGCGGACACGACGCGGGCGCAGTGGGACTCAAAGCTAAGGAGAAGGACATCAACCTCACCGTGGCCTTAGCTTTTGGCAAGTTAGTCGAACAGAAGTGCCGCGACGTTAAGGTAGTCTACACGCGCACCACGGACGTATACATCACCCTACAGGGACGCGCCGACATCGCCAACGCAGCCAAGGCCGACCTCTTCGTGAGCGTGCACACCAACAGCGTGTCGGACGGGCACTGGGCTTATGGTTCCGAGACCTACGCCTTGGGACGCAACAGCCTCGGCACCAACTACAGCGTGGTGACCGCGCAAGGGCAAGTCACCGCCCTGCAAGGTGGGCGCGAGCGCAGAGAGAGCTACAGCCCCCAACGTGCCGAGAGCGTAGTCGCTTTCGACCTCCTGCACGCCGCAGGCATGGAGCAGGGCGCACTCATGGCGCAGTGCATACAGCGTTGGTACGCCAAAGCTGGGCGCATAGACAAGGGTGTGAAACCCGGAGAGTGGTACGTGCTGCGCCGCACCGTGATGCCCGCCGTGCTCACTGAGCTTGGATTTATCAGCACACCCGACGAAGAAGACTACCTCGTCTCAAACGCGGGCGCACAGACCTTAGCGCGCTGTCTTTTCAACGGATTTATAGACTACCGCAACGCGCTCGACCATCAACACCGGCGCACCATAGACCTCAACGCAGCACCCTCGCCGCGCCCACGTCCCAACCCACAGGCACAACCTGCGCAGCCACAGCCGCAGACCACCACTCCCCAACAGCCGCAAACCCCACAGCGACCCCAGCAAGCCCAACCCGCTCAGCCGCAGCGCCAACAGCCGCAGTCTTCGCAACCGCAGCGGCAACAGCAACAACCACAGCGGCAGCAGCCCGCAGCCGCACAGCCCAAGGTATATTTCAGCGTGCAAATCTTCTCAAGCGCCAAGGAAATCAAGCCAGGCGACGCGCAGTTCCGAGGATTGAAAGACATCACATTCTATCGCGAACAGAACATCTACAAATACATATCTGGAAAATTCGACACCTTGGCTGCCGCCCGCAAGCATAAGGACAAGCTCGCCTCAGACTTCAACGGCGCATTTGTCGTAGCCTTTGTAGACGGACGACACGTCAGCATCCAAGAAGCCCAGGAAGCCCTCAAGGGCAAACCCTAAACGATTCCCGCCCCTCACACATCCCCCACAGACCTATGAAGTTCCTCACCAAAGAAGTCAAAATAGCACTCACGGCCATCGTAGCTATCGTACTGCTATTTTTCACCATCAACTTCCTCAAAGGCATCAACGTCTTCAAGTCGAGCAACACCTACTACGTAGAGTTCACCGACATTGCCGGACTGGCCGTATCGAATGCCGTATACGCCAACGGCTATCCCGTGGGCATCGTGCGCGACATCGTATACGACTACTCCCGCACCGACCGCGTCATCGTGGCTGTAGAGCTTGACAAGAACATGAACATACCGCGCGGCACGCACGCCGAGCTCGAGACAGGCCTCATGGGTGGTGTGACAATGAACCTCATGCTCGGCCCCAACCCTACCGACATCATCGCGCGTGGGGACACCATCAAGGGCGGCATGCACTTAGGCACTATGGCAAAGGTAGAAGAGATGTTGCCCGCCGTGACAGCGATGTTGCCCAAGGTAGATTCGATACTCTACAACTTCAACACGCTCACCTCCTCCCCTGCCCTGATGCAAACCCTGCACAATGCAGCCGACGCGTCCTCGAACCTCAACCAATTAGTAGTGGGTCTCAATACGACGCTCTCCAACGAGCTGCCGCCATTCTTGGCTTCGCTACGCCAGACGGGGCAAAACGTGCAGACACTATCGGCCACGCTCGGGCAAGACGTGGGTAGCCTCGATATCGAAAGTACACTGGGACAAGTCAACGGCGCGCTGAGCGACACACGCACCCTGCTCGCCAACTTCGAGACACTGAGTGCCGACCTCACCAAAGCCTCAGAGAACCTCAACCAAACCCTTGCCACGCTGAACAACAGCCTCAACAGTAGCGACAACACCTTAGGGCTGATGCTCAACGACCGACAGCTCTACGACAACCTCAACCTCACAGCCACCAACCTCGCTTCCACAGCGGCCCACGCCGACAGTTTGGTGCGCGACCTCAAGGCTCATCCCAAACGCTACGTACACTTCTCAATCTTCGGAAAGAAAGACAAGTAGCCCACACCGCATCCCCGCCAAAGCGCCACGCACACAGCTTCGAGGCGATAGGCTACAAGTGCGCATACAATAGAGAAAAAACATATTCATAAATAGAAAAAGAAATAGCACAAGCATTTTCATTATCCACAAAACCAATGAACATTCTCGAACTATCCGAACAAGAAATAAATAGACGCGAGTCGCTCGCCGCCCTGAGGGACTTAGGCATCAATCCCTACCCCGCTGCCGAATTCCCCGTCAATGCCACAGCCACCGACATCAAAAACCAATTCAGCGACGAAGCCGAACCCCGCGTCGTGAGTATCGCTGGACGTATCATGGGACGGCGCGTGATGGGCAAGGTGGCCTTTGCTGAGCTGCTCGACAATACGGGTCGCATACAGCTATATATCAAGCGCGACGACATCTGTCCCGACGAAGACAAGACGCTCTACAACACCGTCGTGAAGAAACTCTTAGACCTTGGCGACTTCATCGGCGTGCGCGGTTTTGTATTCCGCACACAGACGGGCGAAATCTCCATCCACGTACAAGAACTTACGCTACTGGCCAAGAGCATCAAGCCCCTGCCCGTGGTCAAAGAGAAAGACGGGCAGACCTACGACTCATTCGACGACCCCGAGCTGCGCTATCGTCAACGCTACGTAGACCTCATCGTCAACCCCAGCGTGAAGGAGACTTTCCGCAAACGCTCACAAGTGTTGCGCACGATGCGTCATTTCTTTGACGAGCGTGGATATATGGAGGTAGAAACCCCCATTCTGCAGAGCATCCCGGGAGGTGCGAGTGCCCGCCCCTTTATCACGCATCACAACTCCCTGGGTGTAGACCTCTATCTCCGAATTGCTACCGAGTTGTACCTTAAACGTCTCATTGTAGGCGGATTTGATGGTGTATACGAAATAGGTAAGAACTTCCGCAACGAGGGCATGGACCGCACCCACAATCCCGAGTTCACCTGCATGGAGCTCTACGTGGCCTACAAGGACTATCAGTGGATGATGAGCCTCACCGAGCAACTCCTCGAGCGCATTTGTCTCGAAGTCAATGGCACTACAGAAGTGCAAGTGGGCGACAACCTCATCTCGTTCAAGGCTCCCTATCGCCGTCTGCCCATCCTCGAAGCCATTCAGGAGAAGACTGGATACGACCTCACGGGAAAGAGCGAAGACGAGATACGCGATATTTGCCGCCAGCTCGGACTTGAAGCCATCGACGAGACCTACGGCAAAGGCAAGATGATAGACGAAATCTTCGGAGAATTTTGCGAGGGCACATTCATTCAGCCCACGTTCATCACGGACTACCCCGTAGAGATGTCGCCCTTGACGAAGAAACACCGCAGCAAGGAAGGCCTCACCGAACGCTTCGAGCTGATGGTCAACGGAAAAGAGTTAGCTAATGCCTACTCCGAGCTCAACGACCCCATCGACCAAGAAGAACGCTTCCAAGACCAGTTGCGTCTCTCGCAGAAAGGTGACGACGAAGCCATGTTCATCGACCAAGACTTCCTGCGTGCCATGCAGTACGGTATGCCCCCCATGTCGGGCATCGGCATCGGCATAGACCGCTTGGTGATGCTCATGACGGGACAATTCTATATACAGGAAGTACTCTTCTTCCCACAAATGCGTCCAGAGAAGAAAGCCCCGCGCGACAGCAACGACAAGTATACTGCCCTCGGCATAGACGAAGCCCTCATCCCCGTACTGCAAAAGGTGGGTTACTACCTCGTGCAAGACCTCGTGGGCAACAACCCGCAGAAGATACAACAGCAGATTGGCGACGTCATCAAGAAGTTTAAGCTCGACCTCACCAAACCCAGCGTAGACGACATCGCAGGCTGGTTGGCACGCATCGAACAAGCATAAAACCGAGAAGTTCAGGACAAACCGCCACATCGCGGCGGCTACACCTTGCAAACCACTAAAGACAGATGGCTTCCTACACCACTCCCATCGACAACGCCCCCTATCGCTCCCTGCTACCCGTAGCCGTCATTGGCAGCGGCAGTTGGGCCACAGCGATAGCCAAGATAGTGCTTGAGAACCTACCAAGCATATACTGGTACATGCGTCGTCAAGATGCCATTGACGACTTTGTGCGCCAAGGTCACAATCCCTCCTATCTCACCAGCCTACAGTTCGACACCTCGCGCATACATTTCACAACAGACCTCAACG
This sequence comes from Bacteroidaceae bacterium, assembly GCA_017479555.1. GTDB lineage: Bacteria > Bacteroidota > Bacteroidia > Bacteroidales > Bacteroidaceae > Alloprevotella. The sequence continues at coordinate 5,214 of JAFVCB010000052.1, forward strand.
AAGTGGCGCGCGAGTGTCAAACACTCATCTTTGTCACTCCATCGCCCTACCTCAAGAGTCACTTGAAGAAACTCAAGGTGCGCCTGTCCGACAAATTTGTTGTCACAGCCATCAAGGGCATCGTCCCAGACGAGAATATCGTGTGCACCGAGTACTTCCGACAGGTATACAACGTACCCGACGAGAACTTGGCCGTCATCGGAGGACCGAGCCACGCCGAAGAGGTGGCACTCAACCGGCTCACCTATCTCACCGCCGCATGTAGCGACCTCTCCAAGGCCAAACAATTGGCAGCCGCTATCACCAGCACGTTTATCAAGACCAAGGTGTCGCAAGACGTTATTGGCATCGAGTATGCCAGTGTATTGAAGAACGTGTATGCCATCGCGGCAGGCATCTGCGGTGGTTTGAAATACGGCGATAACTTCCAGAGCGTGCTGATGAGCAATGCCGCACAGGAGATGAACCGTTTCCTACGCGCTGTCTACCCCATCGAACGCAATATCTACGACAGCGTTTACCTTGGCGACCTATTGGTGACGGGTTACAGCAACTTCTCGCGCAATCGTGTCTTTGGCACGATGATAGGCCGTGGATATAGCGTCAAGTCGGCGCAAATCGAGATGGAGATGATAGCCGAGGGATACTATGGCACCAAGTGCATGAAGGACATCAACCGACGCTTTCATGTGAACATGCCCATCTTGGATGCCGTCTACAACATCCTCTACGAGCGCATAGCCCCCGCCGTAGAAGTGAAACTCCTCACCGACAGTTTCCGATAGGCACTACAGCATTCCTACACCAAAAGAGCCAAACCCCACAAACGGAGTTTGGCTCTTTTGGTTAATTCCACATCGTCCATCGGAACGGACGTCATTGCGAACGCCAATAAATATTGATAGGTATACGGACGATATACGCTACTATAGTTCAGTTGTTTTCTCTAACAGATTGCTCGAGAGCATGTCGGCACTATGCACCAGCGACACCAGTGGGGAGAGTTCTAAGGCGCGATAGAACGAGAAACGTTGCGAGCTGCCTTGTTCGCCCATGTCGAACATACCCATGTGCCAACGTATGGCAAGGAGTTCGTCGGTTGTCAAACGCATAAAACGCTCGATGAGGAAACACGATTTCTCGCCATGGCCAAAGGGAAAGGCATCGCGAATCTGATAGCCTATATACTTCACCCAACGGTCGTTCTCGTCTTTCTTGAAGCGTTCGGCCTCGTGGTAGAGATTGATCTTGCAGAAGTCGTGAAAGAGCGTGCTGATGGCCACACTCTCTGCGGTGGGCAGCGTAGTGAACGGTGACACTCCCGATTCGACGGCAGGTTTGAGTACATGCTCAAGGAGCTTCATGGCTGTGTCAAAGACGTTCATGGAGTGCAAGCACAAGCCCCCTGGCTCGTTGAGATGAAACTTAGAAGAGGTGGGCGCGACGTAGAAGTCACCTTTCTCAAGCATAGTGAGAATGGCCTCAACACCATCGCGCTTGATATAAGTACGACAAAGCTCACGAAAACGCTCTTTGTTGGCCTGAATTTGTTCGGTAGTCATCGCGCATCAAGGATTAGGGAGTTGGTTCAGTAGTATTTGTACTTCTTCGTAGGCTTTCTGCCAGTCTGTGTCGATAGAGAAAGGCGTGAGTTCTTCGTTGTCGCCAATGTAGGCCTGCGTGGTCTCCGTGTCAGGGTCGTTCCACATGGGGCAGTCAAGGCTTGCTTTGATGAAGAGTTTAACGACAGTGGAGAGCATGTCACCCTTGTTGGGCGCACTATAATTGATGAACTCCCTCAGATATAGTGTAAGGAACTGATTAAGGTAGTAGGCCTGGAAATCCAGCACACGGAAGTCTATGATACTGTCAGCGGCTTCTTGCTGACGCATGTAGGTCAAGGCCGTTTTTTTGAATTGCGCTATCTTCACCTGCGTGAAGTTGCTGGTAGGATTATTGACCGTGCGTGTAGCGTTGTCGAGTACCATGTCGTATACTTGCTGCGCAGGCATAGTCATGACGAAGAGCGTAAGAAAAGTGAGAATAGAGAGTAGCTTTTTCATAGCTTAATGGATGTAGAATGTTCTATTTGAGTAGGATTTGAGTAATACGTGCAGAAATCGCTGAGGTGCATTTGCCTTTGCGGCCTGCTACGATATATCTTGTTTAACTATTCGGTTTAGGTTTGGTTAGATGCAATTCTTGCTGCGTGAGAGCGGCGTACTCCATGGGATAGTGCGACACCATAATCAGCGTGCGTTCCTCTCCGACGTATTCGTCTATGACACGGTGAGCGCGGCTGCGTGCCTGTGGATCAAGTCCGTGGAAAGGTTCGTCGAGAATAAGCAAATCGGGATGATTGACAAAGGCACGCGCCAGCAAAACCATCCGCTTCTCGCCCTCGCTCAGCATAAGGAAATCGCGCGCTCCAAGTTGTGCGATGCCAAGCGCTGAAAGCCACTTTGCGGCCTGTTGCTGTTCGTGGGTCGTAGTTGCACGAAAGAGTGTGCCTGTGGCATTCAAGCCAGAAGCCACTACTTCGTAAACCCGTTGGGAAGCCGTGATGCTACGCACCTGCTCGGGAGAGACATAGCCTATACGGCGTTTCACATCCCAAATACTCCCACCGCGTCCGCGCCTGCAACCAAAGACACGCACATCGAGCGCGTAGGCCATGGGATTGTCGGCGCAGATGAGCGAAAGGAGCGTACTCTTGCCAGAACCATTTGCCCCTGTGAGTGCCCAGCGTTCACCGCGATGTACCACCCACGATACGTGGTGTAGAATTTCTTTGCCAAAATAGTTCACACTGACATCGTTGAGCCTCACCACTTCTTCAGTTGTGGGACGAGCTGTGCTGCATCGCTGAGCAACAGATACGCTGGGTGGAGGCGCAAGGTCGGTACGCTGTTGCACTGAGACGATGGTCATGCGCTCCACACGGGCTACATCGGTGATAAAGGGAGGCACATCACGTTCGTCGGCAAGCAGGAGAACAAATGTAGTCTTTTCAGCCTGTTTGGTGAGAAAAGCCGTAAATTCCTGACGCGCTTGGGCATCAAGACCTATATAAGGTTCATCCACCACCACAATGGCTGCTCCCTGCGCCATCGCCTTGACTAAATGTAGTTTGCGAAGTTCTCCGCTCGAAAGGTGGTGCAAGCATTTATCTTTCAGCCCATCCATCTGTGGGAAAGCCGTTCGGTAGATTTCTGTGTGTAGCGTCTGCCCCAAGAAGTCGCTTACCGTAGGCGACTGTATGTTCTCTCCATGGTGCCAGCGCAATTGGTGGGCTGTGGGAAGCGTATCGCCCCAAGCATCGCGAAAAGCCACATATTTGACTGCCGAGCGCGCACATCCATACTCGATATGTCCCTCACGCAGTGGCAGCGCACCAGCTATCACGCGTCCGAGGGTCGTTTTGCCACTACCATTGCCACCCGTGAGAGCCAATTGATGCCCACGCTCCACATGGAGCGAGAGCGGGCATGGCAGCCTAAAAGCGGGATGCAGCGGTTGGGCATCGAGAATGGAAATCATAGTTGACGGACTTTTACAGCCACAAAAGTACAATAAACGATGGGCTTCTTCACTTGTTTGAGAAACTTTAACCCTATTGAGCCAAAAGAACAGCCCAAACAAATCTAACTACCTGTTCGCACACGGGATGCATGTGTTTTCACGAAGTCTTTCCACGAACGATTGCCGCTGGTGAGTCCAGGCAGCTGGCGTTGGGTTTGCAAATGATGGCAATAGGCCACAGCAAGCGCGTCGGTGGCATCGAGATAGGGCAACATGTTTTCATCCTTGATGTGTAGCATACGTTGCATGAATGCTGCCACCTGTTCCTTGCTGGCCGCTCCGTTGCCCGTAATGGCCTGTTTGATTTTCAGCGGAGCATATTCGCTGATAGGGATGTCGCGCGAGATGGCCGCTGCAATGGCTACTCCCTGAGCACGTCCCAGCTTGAGCATACTCTGCACGTTTTTCCCGAAGAAAGGTGCTTCGATAGCCATCTCGTCGGGCAAGAACCCGTCTATCACAGTGAGGATACGCTCGTGTATGCGCCCCAGTTTGAGGTAAACATCGCTCACACGACGTAGGTCTATCACGCCCATCGCCAGCATCTCGGCCTTAGCACCGAGCGACTTCAACACACCATAGCCCATCACGTTGGTGCCAGGGTCGATACCTAAGATGATGCGCTCACGAGGGGCTGTTTGAAGTTTTTGTGCCATATATATAATTATGGAGTAGCTTTAGCGCGCACAAAAGTAGCACAACCCTATCGCAAAGCAAAACTTCAAAGCACAGAAAAACAGGCAGACACGAAGAAAACAGGGGCAAAACGCCCTCTATTGCGGTGAAACCACTAACTTTGCAGCATATTATCTCATCCCCTATGCTTCACATCCTACGTACACTGCGATATGCTCTTTTCTTTTTTGTAAACCTATCGCTCATCTTCACATCGTGTACCTCAAAGAGCAATGACGACACCACTACCGCCACTTCCTCTGCACAACCCACCTACGCAGTAGCCCAACCCACAGCACGTGAGGTGCAAGAAGCTGCTGCGCAAGCCGTACTCGACACGGCACGTATCGCCTTGCGTGCCAACGGATTTGAGGCTGCACGGAGCAAGGCGCAAAGTATACGCACCCGTTTCCCTAAGGCACTCAACGCTCGCGAAGATGCGATACTGCTCATTGACAGTGCAGAGATATTTGAAGCGGCAGCCCGCGTAGCACGCTTAGATGGTACAGGACTGGTAGAAACGGACGAAGCCACAGCCATAGACCGCGCCAAGGCTGCCGACAAATTGGAGTATTTCCACCAGAAATTGGCGCGCGATATAGCTACCCGCCACGAGCATCCCTAAGCTATCCCACTTCGGCGTGAAGCCATAAGTAGTAGACCGAGTTTGCTTAATAGCCCGCGCGAGCAAGGTCTGCCACAAAACAAACCATATAGCAAACACATTGAACGACACCAACCACATAGATTTCAGCAACCAGCTCAGTCCTGCCCAGTGGGAAGCCGTGCGCTATGACGATGGCCCTTCGCTCGTCATAGCAGGTGCAGGTTCTGGCAAAACGCGTATGCTGACCTACAAGGTGGCCTATTTGCTCCAAAATGGCGTGAAGCCTTGGAACATCTTGGCCCTCACCTTCACCAACAAAGCCGCCCGTGAGATGCGCGAGCGTATAGAAGCCCTCATAGGCAGTGGAAGCACAGCATCGCTCTGGGCTGGCACGTTCCACAGTGTGTTTGCGAAGATTTTGCGACGCGAAGCCCATCTGATAGGCTACACTCCGAACTATACCATATACGATGCCGACGACCAAAAGACACTCATCAAACAGATAGTCAAAGCACGTGGACTCGACGACAAGGTATATAAACCCACCTCTATTGCGGCTCGCATAAGCGATGCCAAGAATAGGCTCATCTCTCCTCAAGCCTATCAGAACGACCCAGAACGCTACCAACGGGACAAAGCGAACAATATGGCGCAATGTGGTAGCATCTACGCCGAATACCAACGCACGCTCCACAATAGCGATGCGATGGACTTCGATGACCTATTGGTGAACACCTATATGCTCTTTCGTCAACACGAAGAGGTTCGCCTACGCTACAAAGAGCGTTTCAGCCATATCTTGGTAGACGAGTATCAGGACACCAACTTTGCGCAGCATCGTATAGTCACGCTGTTAGCCGACCAGGACGATAGTCGCATCTGTGTTGTAGGCGACGACGCACAGAGTATCTATTCTTTTCGTGGGGCGAACATAGACAATATCTTAGGTTTCAACAAGCAATATCCCAAAGCGCGCCTCTTCAAACTCGAGCGAAACTATCGTAGCACACAAACGATTGTCAGCGCAGCCGACTGTATCATTCGGCACAATCGTCACCAAATACCCAAAACCGTCTTCAGTCAAGAAGCACAAGGAGATCCGCTGCGTGTCATCTCTACGGCAAGCGACAAGGACGAGGCTGCCGTAGTAGCTAAGATTATTGGGAGTCTTCACCACAAGAGTCACGAACCCTGGCAATCTTTTGCGGTACTCTATCGCACCAACGCGCAAAGTCGCGCCTTTGAGGAGGCGTTCAGCGAGCGCCGCATACCCTATCGCGTATATGGCAGTCTTTCGTTCTATCAGCGCAAGGAAATCAAGGATTTCATCGCTTATATGCGTCTCATCGTCAATCCCAATGACGACGTAGCCCTGCGACGTATCATCAATGTTCCCGCGCGTGGCATAGGTCAGACTACTATCAACCGCCTTGTGGCTCTTGCTGCCACACAAGAGAGTAGCCTGTGGAACACGGCCATCAACCTGCGCAACCTACCCTCTGACATAACGCCTGCTGCACAGAGGCGCATAGAGGCCTTCACCCAAACGATGGAGACGCTTGGCCAACAACTCAAAACGGTCAGCGCGCTGGCTTTGGCCACCACGATACTCATTGAGACAGGGCTGCAAGCCGAGCTGATGAATGACAAGAGCGTGGAAGGCCTCTCGCGCAGAGAGAACATTGACTCGCTGTTGGGCGCTATCGGACTGTTCGAAAGCGAATACCGCGAAGCCAATGGCGCACAAGCCATCGCTCCTCTCAACGACTATCTTGCGGGTGTGGCACTGCTCACTGATGCTGATCAGAAAGACGATGGACAACCTCGCGTCACCGTGATGACAATGCACGCGGCCAAAGGTTTGGAATTTGACAACGTATTTATCACTGGCCTTGAAGACAATCTGTTCCCCGCTCAAACGGCATTCGGCGACTGGCGCGAGATGGAGGAAGAGCGTCGCCTGTTCTACGTTGCCATCACACGCGCTGGACGGCGATGCTACCTCACTCATGCTGCCCGCCGCTTTCGGTTTGGCAAGATGGAATTTTGCATGCCAAGCCCCTTTATTGCTGAAATTGATAAGAAATATCTCACGGGAGACGTGAGCCGCTCTCCTCAAAGCACGACAAACACCTCATGGGGGGCTTCGTCTTTTGAGCGTTCGACGACCTATCGCACACCAAGCAACACGCGTTCACAGTCGATTTGGAGTCGTCCCCTCTCTCCCACCCTCAAGAGCGTGCCGACCTCCATGCAGAAGGCGCAAGCCACGTCTGAGGTGCATACCGAAACGGGCTGCCTGCGTATAGGCACACAGGTATACCACGAACGCTTCGGAAAAGGAATAGTAAAGGAGCTTACCATACAGGACGGCACGCAGAAAGCCAGTGTCCTCTTTGAACAAGTGGGATTAAAGAACCTACTGCTACGCTTTGCGAAACTCACCATACTCTCGTAGGACGGACACCATATATATTATATACTAAAAAGAAGCATAGAAGCTAACACATCAAAAAACATCATACGTATATGAAAACCATCACACTCGATCTCAACGCTACGCAACAGTTCGTAGCTCCTCAGACTATCGAGCAACTCAAACCCGCTGCAACAGCTGCACGTCAAGCCCTCGAAGAAGGCACTTGTTTAGGTGCGGACTTCTTGGGTTGGCTTCACCTACCTTCATCTATCAGCGAAGCTTTCATCGCAGAGATTCAAGCCACAGCTGAGACGCTGCGTCGTGAGTGCGACATTGTGGTTGTGGCTGGCATCGGCGGCAGTTATCTCGGCGCGCGAGCTATCATAGAAGCACTCAACGACTCGTTTGCCCAACTGCGCCAAGAGAGAAAAGCTCCCCACGTACTTTTTGCGGGCAACAACATCGCTGAAGACTATTTAGCTGAACTCACCAGCCTACTCAAGGGACAACGTTTCGGTGTTATCAACATCAGCAAGAGCGGCACCACTACTGAAACCGCTTTGGCTTTCCGCCTGCTGAAGAAGCAATGTGAAGAACAGCGTGGCAAGGAAGAAGCACGCCGCGTGATTGTGGCCATCACCGATGCCAAGCGCGGAGCAGCGCGCACCACGGCAGACAAGGAGGGCTACAAGAGTTTCATCATTCCCGACAACGTGGGCGGTCGCTTCTCTGTGCTGACTCCCGTAGGATTACTTCCCATTGCTGTGGCTGGATACGACATCGCACAGCTCATTGCTGGTGCTACGGAGATGGAGCGCGCAACGGGCTTAGACACTCCTTTTGAGGAAAACATTGCCATGCGCTATGCGGCTACACGCAATGCGCTCTATGCACAAGGCAAGAAGATTGAAATATTGGCCAACTACCAGCCCAAGTTGCACTACATCGCTGAATGGTGGAAACAACTCTACGGAGAGAGCGAAGGCAAACAAGGCAAAGGCATCTTCCCTGCCAGCGTGGATCTAACCACCGACCTCCACTCTATGGGACAATGGATTCAAGACGGTGAACGCACCATCTTCGAGACTGTTCTTTCGGTCGAAGAGCCTACTCACACCTTGCTCTTCCCTACCGATGAGGAGAATCTCGATGGTCTCAACTTCCTCGCTGGACGACGTATCGACCAAGTCAACAAGATGGCAGAGCTCGGTACCAAACTGGCTCATGTGGACGGCGGTGTACCCAACATCCGTATCGTGTTGCCGCAACTCAGTGAGTATACCATCGGTGCACTCATCTATTTCTTTGAAGTGGCTTGTGGCATCAGCGGCCTGATGTTAGGCGTGAACCCCTTCGACCAACCTGGTGTGGAGGCATACAAGAAGAATATGTTTGCCCTACTTGGCAAACCAGGCTACGAAGAAGCGGGCGAAGCACTTCGCAAGCGTCTTTAACCCGCATCGGTCTTTAGGCCAAAAGACGCCAAAGGTTCATAAAAGCAGCAGGGGTTGCACATCTTGACAATGTGCAACCCCTGCTCGTTTGTTTAGGCTAATAGAAAGTATGAGAGTGGATGGTTACTTCACAAAGGCCACGCTTCGCTGGATGAAACGCGCCAAGGCTTCGCCTTTGAGCAGTCCATTTTGGAGCAAAGCCAAGTCTATGAGCTGAGGTATAGCTGTACTCTCCTCGGCAATGGCAGCCAAACGCTCGTTGAGCTTTTTCTCTTGAGCGGTAAGGGCTTCGGCGGCCTCTGTCTTCTGACGCTTTTCATCGTCGGTGAGGTCTGCTTCTTTCTTGTTCTTCAGCGTATCTTCTATCGCGGCCTTACGTGCTTTGAGCCCACGCACCTCGCCTTCTATCTGCGCGAGTTCGTCAGCAGGCATCGCGCTCAACACATTTTTCACCGTAGGATGGTCGGCATTGAGTACAAGCTGATACATATCGGGCATCTCGCCGTAGAAAGCCATGCCCTGTTGATACTGACTCATATCCTTCATGCGGCGCATGTATTCGCTCTGAGTGAGAACGACGGGAGAAGCTGTCTCGCCCATGGCTTCAACGTTGACAGTGAACTCCTTCTTGTCTAACTGAGGAAGCTTGCTCTTGAAGGCTTCTGTGAGGCGATGGGTTTCGTCGGCTGAGAGCGAAACCTCTTGGCCATCGGTCTTGACGATAAGTCGCTCGATAGTGTCTCCATCGACACGGCTGAAACGGGCTTTCTCGAACTTCTGCTCAAGCATACCGACGAGCGGTGTGTCGAGTTGTCCATCCATGAGCAAGACATTGTACCCCTTGTTGCGCGCAGCCTCAATGTAGGTATATTGTTCGTCACGGTTGGTGGCATAGAGATACACGAGTGTACCATCCTTGTCGGTCTGTTCGCCCTTGATGAGGTCGCGATATTCATCGTAGGTGTACGACTTGCCATCAACGTCTTGCAGCAGGGCAAATTTGCTGGCACGGTCGTAGAACTTCTCTTGCGAGAGCATACCGTAGTGAATAAAGAGCTTCAAGTCGTTCCATTTCTGCTCAAAGTCACTGCGGTTTTCCTTGAAGATGGCACTGAGGCGGTCGGCTACTTTCTTCTCAATGTACGAAGCTATCTTCTTCACGTTCTGATCGCTTTGCAAATAGCTACGCGAAACGTTGAGCGGAATGTCGGGACTATCTATCACGCCATGGAGCAGCGTCAGAAACTCGGGGACGATGTTCTCTACTTGGTCGGTAACATACACTTGGTTGCAATAGAGTCCGATACGATTGCGATGGATTTCTATGTTCGACTTGATACGTGGGAAATAGAGTACGCCCGTGAGGTGGAAGGGATAGTCTACGTTGAGATGTATCCAGAAGAGGGGTTCGTCGCTCATCGGATAGAGGTCGCGATAGAACTTCTTGTAGTCTTCATCTTGAAGCGTTGAGGGTTGCTTGGTCCACAGGGGTGTGGTGTCGTTGATGATATTAGGCTCATCGGTTTCAACTTCTTTGCCATCTTTCCACTCTGTCTTCATACCCACCTGTACAGGTACGGGCAAGAAGCGGCAATACTTGCGCAAGAGTTCCAAAACGCGGTTCTTCTGGCTGAACTCTTGGCAGTCATCGTCTAAGTGGAGTACGATGTCGGTGCCACGCTCTTTCTTGTCGCAGGCCTTCATCTCGTAGGCGGGACTACCGTCGCAACTCCAGTGTACAGCCTCTGCGCCCTCTTGGTAGCTCAAGGAGAAAATCTCTACTTCCTTGGCCACCATGAAAGCACTGTAAAATCCCAGACCGAAGTGGCCGATGATGGCAGCCGCATCGTCTTTGTATTTCTCTAAGAAGTCTGTAGCTCCACTAAATGCTATCTGATTGATATATTTGTCTACTTCTTCAGCGGTCATGCCGATACCGTTATCGCTAATGGTGAGCGTATGGGCTTTCTCGTCCATCGTGATTTTCACGGATAGCTGAGAAGCATCGCCCTTGAACTCTCCTTTTGAGACAAGGGTGTTCAGCTTTTGCACGGCATCCACACCATTGCTTACCAACTCGCGCAAAAAGATTTCGTGATCGCTGTAGAGGAATTTCTTAATCACAGGGAATATATTCTCTGTCGTAATTCCGATGTTACCTTTCATAGTTTTTCTTATCTTTTTATAGAAATAGTTTAATGCTTTTTGAGGCAGTTCAAATGCTTGACACTTCACACAAATAGGTGTGTCAGCCAAGCACATTCTGTAGATGAACTTGCGCCTCTATCATCGCAAATATTATGCCAAAGCGACGAACGCTTACCAAAGATGTGCGTTTCGGGGCTTGTTCGCTGACTGTCTTATGCCTCTTTGGGCTGAATGGTTGTAGGCGAGGACTGGTCGATGATAAGCACGTCGTGCATCGGGATGTCATGAACATGTGCAGGCACGTTGTCTACAATCTGAAAAGGAAAAGCGTAGCCCAGTCTGCGTGCCTGGACATCGGGACGCGCAAAGAGACGATCGTAGTACCCACGGCCTCTACCTAAGCGATGCCCCTGCCTGTCGAACGCCACACCTGGGGTGACTATCAGCTCTAAGCACGTGAGGTCGGTGAGCGTCTCGCTGAGGGGCTGTGAAATGGCATAAGGGCCTACCTCCATGGTAGACGTAGCACGATAGGGTCGCACTTCGATGTCCTCGCCCACAACAGCGGGCAGATAGAGACGCTTCGTGGCTGCATATTTTTCCAATATGTAGCGGGTATCGGGCTCGTCGGGCAACGAAGCGAAGAGCATCACATGCGTGGCTTCACGAAACCACGGATGAGCCTCGAGCATGGTGGCCAACTGCTTGGAGTAGTCGCAAAGCTGTTCGGGGGCGACTGTGTGTTTCAGCTGACGTATGTATTGACGCAAGTCTGATTTCTCCATCGCGAAGGGATGTAATGTGTGGCCAAAGGTAAGCACCACGCGGGACTGTAGAACGTGGGCATCTCGTAGTTCCATGGCGACCAAACGGCCATGAAGTGGGCAGAGGTGGTCAAAAAGCGAGGCTGCACGCCGCTCCATGCTGCCGTGAGTTTCTTCTCGCCTTGCTGACTAAGGGGGAAAGCTTTTCCCTGTCGTATCACATCGAGCGCACGCTCCAAGGCGGGGTCGTTGGTGTTGACATAGCGCACCTGGTCTTCGGTGTCGAAGAGGTCCACCACGATACTGCTTATGATGAATTGTTGCAACAAACTGCGACTCTTGGCTACCTCAGCAGCATTCAGAGGCAGTGAGTCGTGGGCAGCGTAGGTGGTGAACAGATTCACCAAGGGTTGCCCCTGCAAGTATTGCAGAAGCTGCGACGAATTCTTATATAGGTTGAACTGCGTCCTATGCTTGTCAACGTATTCAAACGAGAAGCGCCCTACCAAACCACGCATAACGGCTTCGCGCAGGTATTGGGTGTAGGCTGTCGTGTCGCGCGGTGTGAAGATTTCGGGAATGATGCCACCACCGCCATATACGATGCGACCGCCCATCGTCTTGAATTTCTCTTCGGTGTGATAGATAGAGTCGGGCGAGTAGTATTCGCCGCTAATCTCGCGAAGCACAAGCTCCTTTTCGTACTCCTGTTCATCACCTGGCGTATAGGGCTTTTGCAGGCAACGACCCGAGGGTGTGTAGTATCGAGCGGTGGTCAGACGCACGATGGAGTTGTCGCTAAACGAGATGGGTTTCTGCACCAGTCCCTTGCCAAAGGTGCGACGCCCTACGATGGTGGCACGATCGTGATCCTGCATCGCGCCGGCCAAAATCTCGCTGGCCGAGGCGGATGTTTCGTCCACTAAGATGACCAACGGCAGGTCTTGATACAGTCCACGACCGTCGCTCTTGTACTCTTGGTACTGCCCAGACTTCTGCCCTTTGGTATAGACGATGAGCTTGTTCTTTCCCAAGAACTCGTTCGCTATCTTGATGGCGGGGTCCATATATCCTCCTGTATTGCCGCGCAGGTCTATAAGCAGGCTTTTCATACCTTCTTTCTCCAACTCATGGATAACGCGCCAAAACTCTTCGTAGGTATTCTCGGCAAAGGCATTGATACGCATGTAGCCCACACTGGGTTCGATGATGTACGCTGCGTCTACGCTACTCAGGGGTACGTCGTCGCGCTGCACCACCACTTTGCGCTGCTTAGCCGTCGTGGGATTGTAGAGCGTGAGGGTCACCTCGGTGTTTTTCTGCCCTTTGAGGAGTTTCATCGTGGTATCGTTGTTGACCACTTTGCCCACATAGGGCTTATTGTCGACGGCAACAATACGTTCACCAGCCAAAATGCCTGCCCGCTGCGAAGGGCCCTTGTCTATCACATGCACCACACACACCGTGTCGCGCAAGATCATGAAGCGCACGCCTATGCCGCTGAAACTCTTCTTGAGGTTCTGCATCGACAGTTCCACCTTCTCGGCTGGAATATAGGTGCTATGTGGGTCGAGTTCTTGCAGTATCTTAGGGAGCGATTTCTCCACAAGCTCGGTCATATCGATGTTGTCCACATAGTTAGCATCGATAAGCGAGAGGAGGTTGTTTATCTTGTTGTCTGACTGCGTATAGATACCCACCTTCCCTTGCGAGAGGTGGTTGGCGTAGAAGTTACCAAATATGATACCTACTACTACACCCACAGCCACACAGAGTGGCAACAGCTTGTTCTTCATCTATATCGTATAATGTATGAGTAGGAGACGATGGTGAGCGTGCTGGCCATCGTCGGCCTCCTGTATGGTTAGGCTAAATCGGGGATATGCGTCACGTCTATGCCTGCACGTCGCAGCAGGTTGATACCTTCGAGCAGGCGATACTCGCGCTCGTAGACCACGCGCCGTATACCTGCCTGAATGATGAGTTTGGCGCACTCTATGCAGGGGGCATCGGTGACGTAGAGCGTGGAACCATCGCTGTTGTTTCCCGAACGGGCTATCTTGGTGATGGCGTTGGCCTCGGCATGGAGCACGTAGGGCTTGGTGAGTCCCTGTTCGTCTTCGCACACGTTTTCAAAACCACTGGGCGTGCCGTTGTATCCATCGCTGATAATCATCTTGTCCTTGACTATCAGCGCACCTACCTGCCGACGGGTGCAATAGGAATTCTCGGCCCAAATGCGAGCCATGCGAAGGTAGCGGCGGTCGAGCTGTTGCGACTTATCCATAAAAGCAAACGAGAGAATAAGCGGTGAAAATAGGCGATGGAATGTACTCAAATATAGTCTACCGTCAGTGGCGAACCCGCATGGCTGACTGCGTTGCGAAACGAACCAAACAGCGTGGAAACGGGCGAGGCCTTGAGACCTCCATCGCTATCGTGTGCAAATTTACGATGAAATCCTTTTTATAGCTCTTTGGAAGCCCCATTTTAAGCCACCGAGAAGCAGAAAACGACCTTGCAGTCGGGCAATTAGCATTTTGACGCGTCAGATGAAGCATCGTGAGAGGGCATAGAGGGGCAAAAAGAAAAATCCGCGGCGGAAACAAAGTTCCGCTGCGGACAACAAAAAAGGAATTAAGAAAAAGGAAAAAGGAAAAATGCGATTGAAAAGTGTGTATCTGTGCAAGTTCATCTGACTTAGCCGTAACGGCTGTGTGCTTCCCGAAATCTGTGTGCTTTCTCTGTAAGATTAGCTTTGCCTGCGCGCTCTCGCTATCCCCGCGAGGGGAAGAAAGACTCGTAGGTGCCGTTGTCATAGAAGACACGAATTTCTGTAACTTGCCGTTGTGTATTGTCAATATTTTTTGCCTGTGTCTGAACATCCTCTGTGGGAGATACGGAGCGCGTCGTCGCCGCAACTTGAGTGGATGTGGAACGCTGTGCAGCGCGCCGTGTGCGTGCCGAGGATGTGGGCTTGGAAAGAGCCTCTACCTGTGCGGGGGTGACTGGCACGGCATCTGCTGACTGCCTTACGGGTGTGGAGGTCACATCCTCTGGAGCAGGGGAGGGAGAATGTGTGGAGGTAGGTTGACCTGCGAGCGAAAGCTCGAACAAGTCGGAAGGCATGTTGACCGAAGTACTTTCGGGCTGAAGCATATCGCCCTCGCCAAAAAGCAACCAGTTGATGCGGATCTGAGGGAAAGCGATGTGTATCGCCGAGACATGCATATTGGTAGGGCGGGTGCGTCCAGAGAAGATGCTGCTCAGCGAAGCGGGCGACACATGCAGACGCTGCGCAAACTCTTGCTGCGTCATATTGGCCCAGTTCATCACCTGTCGTATCCTGTCTTTCATGTCCTCCATAATAGATATACCTACGTACACGCACGAACGATGCAGATGCATACGCCTACGCTACATTCTCGTTAGGCAAGGCAAAAATAGAGAGATATTTTTAACTTTCCAAACTTTTTGAAGAATATCTTTGTTTTACAAAAGAAAACCTACAAACGTGAAGTATAATTTACATTTAGTAACTTTGCAATCATAAACAAGGATTTACGATTTAACATCACGGAAGCGGAAAAACACCGAATAACCCACTTGATAAAAACGTGTTTAACGATTGATTTTTCATTACTTAATACCATGAAATACGGCTTATATACCCCATTCTTGCGCAATGAACATGATGCAACGATGAAAACAGCACAATTCAGTTTATATAAAACATATAATATACTCATTTACAATATACTGCATATCCGCACAAACCTACGTATTTCAAATTCAAAACTGGAAAGAATCATACTGAATTTACATTCTCAAACAGACTTTATATTTACAAATCAAAAGTAAAATTGAATGAGATGTACGCGTGTTTCTCGTTTACAATATTGAATTATAAAGTATCAGAATGTAAATACAATCGACGAAAAGCCTTATTTTTGCAAAGAAAAAGCGCATGTCCGTGGACGGGAAAGGTTTTTGTATTTCGTGCCATTCTCAAGGCTTATTTTTTGAGCAAAATGATTGATTTGCAATGCAAAACCCGCTAAAAATCGTGTTGCGAAAAGTGGGGCTAAAAAGTTGTGCGTTCGCTCCCAAATGGCACAAAATGGCCTGAAAATGGGCTTTCGGGAAGCCAAGAATGGAGTTTAGAAGCCCTTATCTGCGATGAAATTTACATTTTCTCCATCCTAAACCGTCGATTATCCCTACAAGGGTGAAGAATAAAAAGGGGATGATAGGCTATATGGTAGGAAAATATACTACTGAAGGCTTAAAAAAAGTGTTTTTCAGACCTACAAAAGGCGGAATTGCGCGCTCAAAAATGGGTGTTCAAGGCGGTCGTTTGGCCATTCAAGGCCAAAAAAGAGCTATTTGACCCCTAAAAATCGACCTCCGAGGTAGTAAAAACTACATAGGCATCCAGTAAAAACTACATGCCTATGTAGTTTTTACTGCATAGGCATGTAGAAAAGACGACCTCGGCATATAGATGAGCCTATATCCGAGGTCGTTTTGTGGATGATTGGGGTACTTCAGCGTCGTACGAAGTGTAAAAGTGAGTATGTCGTTTGTGCTATTTTGTCCACCGTTTCGTCGTCAGTTCAAGATAAAAAAGAGCAATTCGCGGAAGAGTTCTCCATCTGGCGTATAAGGGTTGTCGATTCCTTTTGAGCGTGCATCCGTACGCCGTATAGCTGTCAGAATCTGCATGAGTTTCTTACCAGAGAAATTGGAGAGCACTGGCAATATTTTGCTCTTGGCTTGCCAGTCTGTCACCCCCACATACTCGGCAATGCCATGCGCAGTTTGGGTGGGCGCATACTTGGCAATGAAGAGATTGGAAAAATATCTGAAGAGTACGGGGAGGTTCTTCTGAATGGGATTTGACTTAGGATTATTGTCAAAGTACTTGGCTATCTCAAAAGCTTTCTTTGCATTCTTTTCGGCCAGCGCGTCCGTGAGTTCAAAAATATTGTAGTTCTTCGACACGCCTATGTGTTCGGCCACCAAGTCTATGTTGATGTGGGTCTGCGAGGCGGGCAGAGCGACGGCCAGTTTGTCTACTTCGGTAGCTATTCGCGAGAGGTCTGTTCCGATATGCGCAGCCATGAGGGAAGCCGCTTCGCGATCGATGGTGAGGTTCTTCTCTCTGCAATAACCCACGACAAAGGTGGGCAAATTGTTCTCGTAGATACGCGGTGTCTCGTAGATGACGCCCAACTTCTTGATAAGCGTATAGGCCTTGAGCCTCTTGTCCACCGTTCCTCCTCGATAGGTCAGGATCAAGACGGTAGTGGGTTGAGGTTGCTTCAGGTAGGTTTCGAGACGTGCGAACTCGTCTAAGTTTTGCGCCTCCTTGACGACGACAACCATTCGGTCGGCTCCCATAGGAAAACCGCGCGCCGTGGTCACCACGGTTTCCACGTCGGTCTCTGCCCCAAAGAGAGAGATGAGCGCCCAGTCGCGGAGATGCTCGGGTACGAGGTGTTGCACGAGTTGGCTTTCTAACCTATCGAGGTAGAAGTTCTCCGTGCCCATAAGGAGATAGACGGGCTTCACCTCCCCTTTTCGAACATCAGCCATAATGCTCTCGGGGGTAGGTGCTGCGATAGTATTTTTGCGTGTAGAAGAGTAAGGAGGCATAAGTGAGGGAAAAACTATTCAGACAGACGGCATGACAGGTGCAGCAGGAAGCTAAATCATTGAAGCATAGCGCATCGTGCCATAACCATCCCATTTGTTGGCAAAGTTACGAAAAATCGAGTGGAGAACAATCCAAAAGAACTCTTTTGAGATTGTTATCCCGAGATGCAGTAACTTCGGCGATAGCCAAAGTTACGAAAAATCGAGTGCCAAGCGAGTGCAAAAACTGGTTTTTGCAAAAGCTTGGCCGAGATGCAGTAACTTCGGCGATAGCCAAAGTTACGAAAAATCGAGTGGAGAACAATCCAAAAGCCCCCTTTTGAGATTGTTATCCCGAGATGTAGTAACTTCGGCGTTAGCCAAAGTTACGAAAAAACGAGTGCCAAGCGAGTGCAAAAACTGGTTTTTGCAATAGCTTGGCCGAGATGTAGTAACTTCGGCGTTAGCCAAAGTTACGAAAAATCGAGTGCCAAGAGGCTGTGTCAAAATAGAAGAAGTCGCCCAAATGGGCGAGAAATTTTACAAATTTTGACAAATCTCTCAAAATAATAATATTGAAAACCAAATTGTTAGATTTGAAAAGATTTGTAAGATTTCTGCGCGAAAGCGCACTCAAAGGATTTTTCCCACTCGTTCAAAACCAATATTCAAACCGTTTCATTCTTTGCGCATCATACTATCTTGATGCGCTCAACGTCCTCAGTTTCGCGCGTGAATGATTACAAGGACTTCTACAATGGTTGTGCGCTGTATAGGGGTTACATTCCGCTTTACTCCATTCACCCCTGCTTATGCTCTGCCGTCCCTTCGGGACTTGTATAATGGACGTGCGCTATACAGGGGTTACATTTCGCTTCGCTCCATTCCACCCCTGCCTATGGTCTGTCGTCCCTTCGGGACTTACGCTCCGCGTTTGGCACGGGACGTACACAAGCC
>JAFVCB010000053.1 GCA_017479555.1 Bacteroidaceae bacterium
ACTCGGGCTGAATGGTGAGCTGCCCCGCGAGGCCGTAGAGTCCTTTGCCCTCCAATTCGTTGTAGACGAAACCCTCACAGAGTTCTTCTATGGTATATATGCTGAGTTCGGTATGCATGGTGTTATTGTTTTTTTCGGATGCAGATACGCTTGTAAAGAGGTTGTTTGTTTACTACAGGACCGTTCCAAAGAATTTCCTTACCTTTGCTAATGGTGGGAGTCAGTGTGCTTTCAACGTAGCCATATTTTTCTTTTTCCTTTTCATTGTTTGCGTTGAAACTGCCCACAATCTCAAACTGCTCGGGGCAATACTTGTCAAGGAATGAAATAGGCACACCCATCACGCCGTTGTAGTCTGAAGGAATAGCGTCGGTGTAGGGTACTTCGAGGGCATCATAGTTGTCGTAGCTGTCGTATGTCGTCTTGCCTTGCAGCTCTTTGTGGCGGCTGTAGCGTAGGTTGTCCTCCATCGTCATCAAGCGCAAAGGTTGATGCCTGCGTCCGTGGTCAAGGTTGGTAAACCAGCAAGAATTGCCCAAGCGGGTGTAGTTGCCCACGTAGCCCAGTCGCTCCGCCTTACGTTTGTCGCTCTCTTTGACTAAAGTACCTCTTGGTACTGCGAAAACCATATCCGACACGAAGCCCGTTGCACCCAACCATAGTTTGTTTGCTTTTATCAGTGGGAATACTTCCTTGTAGGTAATGGCATTCATGTTGCCTATCAATAAGAACCTCTTATCGGCTTCTACTACCCATGCCAAGAACTCACGGAAGAGCGAGAAGGGTGGGTTTGTGACAATGATGTCGGCCTCATCGCGCAGGCGGCATACTTCGGAGCTTCGGAAGTCGCCATCGCCCTCAAGGTAGTCCCACTGCAAGTCATCTATGTCAATGATGCCGTCACCTGTCGTGTCGCGGTCAAGCACGAAGATGCGACCTCGCGTCTGCGACTTTGTTGGATTGAAATGCGGTGCTTTGGTCTCAAAGAGCGTGAGCTGCACAGGCTGCTTGAGCTTCTTGCTCTTTGGGGCATAGCTTGTGGAGATGAGACGTTTCAGCCCTATCCGCTCAAAGTTCTGCGCAAAGTAACGCGTGAAGTTGCTCCACTCGGGGTCATCGCAGGGAAGCAGTAGGGTTTTGTCTCGAAAGACTTCGGGATGATATTCAATGTATTTCTCCACCTCGCGCTCAATGTCGTAAAACTGCGTATAGAACTCGTCGTTCTTGGCCTGACGCGCTTTGGAGAGGTTGCTGTTTGCCATGAGAAAAAAGAAGATTGATAGCTGGCAAAGCATCTCTATCAATCCGCCAAACGCGCACAAGAAAGGCGTGATGCACCTTACCGCGTTTAGCACGGGGCGGCGTCGGATGGAGCCCCGGAATTGTCATAAGAATACACCACGCCTATGCGCGTTGCATTGCTAACTGACAATTACGAAGGCATACCCTTACGCAGCCATCGTCACTGATTATTTCCGTGCTTGTTATACCAATAAATGAGTTTCCGACGCTCTTGGCTAAACGCGAAATAATAGCGAATGCTTTTTTGTATGTGTGCGTTCGAGATTTCTCCCTCGAACACGTGGCAAAGATACGCACAAATGGGAAATAGTATGAGCGTATAGCGATAATTATCTTCCAGTTGTACAGTGGCGTGTGTGGTTTCCTGTCGCTTTTCTCTAACTGCAAAGTTAAAGAAGGGGGCGGCAGACTATACCTATTATAAACAATCGCTTCTCATGGCAAACAGCAATCATGAAAAATAGCGCGCCATCGCTGGCCGTAGCCATGATTTTTTGAGTACTTTCGCGGCATCAATCATCCCCTATACCCGTTTACAACCATGGGGCGTGCGCGAAAATGGAACGCTATCTACGTTTTGCACGCACGATGATAACCCCACCCGTCACCATTTCATGACTACACTCACCTACACCATCGACGAACTCATCCCGTACATCAGTTGGGCATACTTTTTCCACGCCTGGCAGATAGCGCCGCGCTTTGCCTCGGTGACCCAGGTGCACGGCTGTACGGCTTGTCGCACGGCGTGGCTCAACGGTTTCTCCGCCGACGACAAACCGCAGGCGCAAGTGGCGATGGAACTCTACGCCGAGGCCGAGGCGATGCTCCGCACCTTGGCTGCCGAGGGCGAGAAAGTCGTGGCGCGCTTCGCCATTCTGCCTTGTCGCAGCGATGGCGACGACCTGGTGTTCGAGGATCAATGGCGTTTGCCCTGCCTGCGCCAACAGCGCGTGGAGGGTGTCTGTCTGTGCCTGTCGGACTATGTGTTGCCGCAAGGCAGCGACAAGGGCGACGGGGTGAACGATAGGGTAGGCCTCTTTGCCACCACGGCGGGGCGAGTAGGGGAGTACGATATGCTGCGGCAGACCCTCCTCGACCGATTGGCCGAAGCCGCTGCCGAGAAGATGCACGAACAGGTGCGCAAAACCTATTGGGGCTATGCGCCCGACGAACACCTGACGATGACTGAGCTCCACAGCGAACGCTTCCAAGGTATACGCCCAGCAATAGGCTACCCCTGTCTGCCCGATCAGCGTGTCATCTTCCCCATATACCGTCGGCTGCGGCTCAATGAGGTAGGCATCGCACTCACCGAGACGGGAGCCATGAACCCCCACGCCAGCACGTGCGGACTGCTCTTGGCTCATCCCGCTACGCGCTATTTCGCTGTGGGAAACATCTCTCCCGAGCAGCAACAGCTTTATGAGCAACGCCTACAAGCCTGCCTACAAGCCTAAACCCAATGGTGCTCAGCGTGCATACTTTGTGCTGAAACACTGTGTCTGCCGAAAAATCCTGTCCCTTTTATTTTCCACTTTCTTGACTCCTAATCTACCACCATGGAACTGCGCGTAGCCTTATTCTTTCTGCTTTTTGCGATACTGCCCACCGCACTCCTCATGCTGTCGCTCCGCGCCGAGGTGCGCCGCAAGTGTTGGTGGCTATGGCTACCCGGTTTGTGCCTCTTCATCGGTGCGCTACTGCTCTTTGTGGGGTCGGGATACGTGCATTTCACCGCCCGTGCGTGGCCCATACGTCTGCTCACCGCCATATTCTGCTATGGCGTGCCGCTCACCGCGTTCGCTCTCCTGCGATTGCTCTCCAAATGTTTCAGCGGTTGGACGGCGCGCAGCCTCACGGGGCTTGGCGTGTTGATGGCTGCGGGACTGATAGCCCTGCTGACCTATGGCTTCACAAGAGGAGTCAGCAGCGTGCGCGAGACGCGCGTATTGGTGGCCGACGAACGCATACCGCGCGCGTTCGACGACTACAAGATAGCTGTGGTGAGCGACCTCCATATCGGCACTTATTTTGCTGACACAGCCGCGATAGGCCGCAAGGTGGATGCCGTGTGTGCGTTGCAGCCCGACCTGATTTGCTTTGTGGGAGACTTGGTCAACTTCAGTGATGAGGAGATTGACCGCTTTATGCCGCAGTTGTCGCGCCTTAAGGCGAAGGACGGTGTGGTCAGTGTGCTGGGCAACCACGACTATCTGATGTACTATGCCCCGAGCGACAGCCTCGAGGTGCGACGGCGACAAGAGCGGCTCTGTCAGATGGAGCGCGAACTGGGTTGGCAGTTGCTCTGCAACGAACACATCGTGCTCCATCGTGAGCGCGACAGCCTCGTGGTCGTTGGGTCAGAGAACCAGGGTGAGCCACCCTTCCCGCAGCGTGCCGACCTGCAACGGGCTATGGCGGGCATCGGACCACAGGCATACGCTATTCTGCTCACCCACGACCCCACCCATTGGCGCCAAGGTGTGGTGGGCGCAACGAGTATACCCCTCACTCTCAGCGGCCATACCCACGGTATGCAGTTTGCCCTCATGGGATGGTCGCCCGTAGCGTGGAAATATGCCGAATGGGGCGGCACATACGATGTCGGCACACAGAGACTCTGCGTCACCACAGGCCTCGGCGAGTCGCTACTCCCCATGCGCATCGGCATGCCGCCCGAGGTACTCAGTGTAACCCTCCGACACGTCGATCGCTAAACCCACGGGTCGCCAAGGCGTGTACGTATTTTTCCGTACATCTACACACCGTATTTAATAGGTGTTTGGGATTGATGAGTTCTCTCACATTTTGGAGTCACGTTTCATTTGTTCCGTTTGAAGCAAAGGACTATTTGTGGGGGTCTGAAAGATGATAGGCAGACCGTTTTGCTTGATGATTGAGACATCTTGTTGGTGATGGTCCTCATGTAGTTTTTGCTGTGTCCTTTTAGGGCGCATCTGCACCGTTCGCTATCCCTATGGCGCTGCCCTGGGCTGGTCACTCATAGGCCTTTCAGGCCGTTAATGGAGCATGGTAGCCTTTCGTGCGGTTTGCGTATCGGCTTTGGATCTCTTTTGCAAAGCCACCAAGAAGGAAATCATCACGATGAAACGATTGTTTCTTCACGATGACACGACAATTTCTTCGTGATGATTTTGTCGTGTCATCGTGAAGAAATCTTTTCGGCCTCGTAGTGCGGACGGCGGAGCAGCCTATGCCGTACCCATCAGCTCGGTATATTCGACCCTGAAATAGCGTGCAGCGAGGGCTTAAATACCCATTTACGGGCAAAAATGTGGGCATTTCATCACATTTTTAGGGCATCGACGCGGACGGATATCAAAATTGTACTACTTTTGCATCGGTGCTTCCTCGGTGCTTGTTTTTTGTTAGAGAAAAGCAGAAGCGGGCAGGGTTGGCACAGATACATAATAAGAGCGTTTACTCTAACGCTTAGCTTTTGGCAAATCGAAATCTCGCAAATTTCTTATCCTGTTCAAAGCTTAGCGAGCGGTAGATGTCTATCGGGAATATGTAGTTTCTGACATCACATTTTCTCTACAAGGCTTTCTTGACTAAGCCATGTGGTTTTGTTGTTACAAGGCCGAGGGTTTAGTGTAGCGTAGCGCGCATAGTGCGTATGCTTCAGCTGAGTGAAAGAAGGGGTGTGTCAAGACATAGATACATATTCAGCGTGGGCTTCTGCATTGCTTGCTCCTAACAGGTAAGGCAATGCGAGAGCCAAGATTTGCGGGAGCGGCAATAGGTACAGCGACCCGCGCTTTTTATATATGTATGTACCCTCTCCATAGTTATTTAATCCATCTGTTTTGGGACGCTGGCAGTGTAGTTTTCATAGTCGTTTATGAAAAAATACATCGTACTCTTTTTGGCGTTGTCTTTGGTATGCACAGATGGCGTAGCACAGAGGAAAAAGAAGTTTGACTACTCACAGGTTTTCGTGCCCGAAGAGGGCGGTCTGAAGTTTGAGAAAATCACGGACGATGCCGATGCGGTCTACACCACTGTGGGACATAGCACCTCAATCTTTTCTTCGGGTAAATCATCGCGCGTAGACTGGTGGGTCAATCCCCAAATAGCAATCTCGCCCGACGGTACACGCATCGCCTATCTCAGTCTGAAGAATGGTGCGGCCAACGTGATGGTGAAAAACACATCGAAAGGTGGTGTCAGCGTGCAGCGTACTTTTCGCACCAATGTCCGAGACGTCAGTTGGTCGCCCGATGGCAAGACGCTCTGCTTCACAGAGTGGCGCAACGGACATAATGGCATCTATCTCACGGGAGCAGAACAGGGCTCTGTGGTGAAACAAATCTCGAGCGGCAGCGACAATGACTATGGCGCTGTGATCTCGCAAGATGGCAACACCATCTACTTCCATCGTGGCGAAGGTGGATACCAGAACTACAGCCTTTGGAGCTACAATATGCAGAACAACCTCTTTTCGAACTACTCGCGTGGTATGACCCCGCAGCCCATTTCTGGACAGGCCAATACGCTCTATTGCGCGCGCTTCACGCAGGAGAACGAGTGCGAGATTTGGCGTATCAACTACGAGACAGGCGTGGAGGAAGTCATCCTCTCGCAGCCAGGCCAGAGTTTCACCTCACCACAGCTTTCGCCCAACGGACGCTGGATTTTGGTGACAGGCAGTAGCGTGTCGGAGAAAGAGAAGATTAGCAACACCGATATCTATGTTGTACGTACCGATGGCACAGGCCTCACACAGCTCACCTATCACCCTGGTAACGACCTCAGTGCCGTGTGGTCGGCAGATGGTAAATACATCTTCTTCCTCTCGCAGCGCGGTTCGGCCAAGCGCGTATACAACGTGTGGAAGATGGAATTCAAACAGACCTATTAGTGAAACATGAACCCCAAATCGGTCATTAGGCGGCAGGATGTTTGTCGAACGATAGTCCTCAAGCCCTAATGAACGATTTGGGAATAGGTACGAAGAGGAAGCAGCAACCGCAGACATCTCAGGCGAGTGTCACAAAACGTTCTCTTCCCCTTTCTTCAAGTAACCATTACCTACTCCATCGTAGGATTTAGGTACCATAAAACCCTTATTATTAACTTTTAACTTCAATACATTGTTATGAAGAAACTATTTCTTTTAGCAGTAGTAGCCCTCGGTTTCACTACTGCACAGGCTCAGATTGCCTCAGGGCGCAGCACATCGTTCTTCTCAACCGAGAAAAGTGATGAAGGTATCACCTTCGGCGTGCGTGCAGGTAGTAATATCAACTCATTTACAGGCGATGTAGACGATGCTACCGGTCAAGTAGGTTTCCGCATCGGTGCTGTAGCCGACATTCCTATCATAGAAAGCTTACACTTCGAGCCAGGTTTGTACTTCTCTACCCGTCCTTGTGAGAGAACAGGTGCAGTTCTTGATGGTTATGATTCTTATGCATGGACAGTGAAATACAATCCTTCCTACTTAGAGCTTCCTCTGATGCTTTCCTATCGTTACAATTTTAGCGAGAATTGGGGCTGGAGAGTGAATTTCGGTCCGTATATCGCATACGGCTTGGGTGGCAAAGCTAAGTATTCTGATACAGATGGTGATACTTGGAGTGGAAAACTATTTGGCTCATACAAAGATGAGTATGGGGATAAAGAGGAAAGTCGTTTCAATCGTCTTGATGTCGGCCTTCAGTTCAGCACGAGTGCCACTTATAAGAGATTTATGCTTGAAGTAGGTTACCAAGTAGGTCTTACCAATATCAACAATGAGTATTTCTATGTTGGTTATGATGAAGACCGTGCTACCGTCAAGAACTCAGGCGTATTCATCCAGCTTGGTTATAACTTCTAA
>JAFVCB010000054.1 GCA_017479555.1 Bacteroidaceae bacterium
TGCCAAACTCGAAGAGATTGTGAAGAAGAACCAAGGCGACCGAGAGCTTCTTCAAGAACTAAAGAAACTCTTAGACAATCCCGAGTTTGGACGAGGAGACAAGGAAAAGTATAAGCAGATTTATAAGCTTATAGACGAAAAACCCATTGAAGAACTCAGAAACCTTTATGGTAGAAATAGAAGAGGAACTTCTTCTACGTCACAGAGTCAAGAAGAGCTTAATGGGAAAACGAGTCAAGAATAAATGTATCAAAACGAGTAAGCCATAAGAGCAGAGCGAAACTTGTTTCAGCTCTGCATTGGCGAGAAAATTTTTGAGAAACAAACCAATAATGTCAGCATCCAATAGTAGCGAAGCACTCTCGATGTTGAGCGTAGGTACACTGTTGCACGGAGGGAAATACAAGGTAGAACGCTATCTCTCCAGCGGCGGTTTTGGCAATACATATATAGCCTTAGACACTACGTTTGACAACGAAGTAGTTGTCATCAAAGAATTCTTCATACGCGGCATCAACGAGCGCGATGCGGATAGTCTTTCTATCTCGGTCAGCAACGAGAGTAACAAAGACCATTTCAGTGAGCAGAAAGAAAAGTTCTGGCGCGAGGCACAACGTCTGCGTAAACTCAAGCATCCCAATATTGTTGGTGTCCACGACCGTTTTGAGGAAAACGGCACCGCTTACTATGTGATGGACTTTATTGATGGCAAGAGCATCAACGAAATACTCAAACGCGACAATAAGCCCTATTCCGAGGAGCGTGCCATAGCCATCATCACCAAAGTGGTGGAAGCCCTGCGTGTAGTACATGCAAAGGAGATGTACCACATGGACATCAAGCCTGGGAACATCATGATAGACAGGGACGATGAGGTCAAACTCATCGACTTTGGTGCCAGCAAGCAGATTGTTGCTGGCCAGAGTTCTGCCATCAGCGTTTCCACCAGCGGTTTCTGTTTCACACCAGGCTATGCGCCCAGCGAGCAAATCAATCAGATGGGTAAGAACATCGGTCCTTGGACCGACTTCTATGCCGTCGGGGGTACGCTCTATAATTTGCTCACCCTCTCTTCTCCTCCCAGCATCTCCGATATACTTGAGGAAGAAGACGAAGCATTCAAGTTGCCCGAAGGTGTCAGCCAGCACACCAAACAACTCATCGTGTGGATGATGCGTCCGCAGCGCGCCCGTCGTCCTCAGTCAGCCGATGAACTTCTTGCTGCATTGCGTGGCGGTGAAGTACCCGACCATAAGCACAAGCCCGTTCCTGTTACCCCGAAAACAGAAGAAGTAAAACCTCATCCTGTCAAGCAGACTCCCGAAAGTGCTAAACCGTCGAAGCCCACAGCCAAGTCGGTTACACCCGGAGCCCATCACGCTAAGTCGTCCACATCACACGAGCAATCGATAGATGCTGCGCAGACAGCGGCCTCCTCAAACAAAGGTCGATACATCGTTGCCGCCGTTGTGCTCGGCCTACTAATAGGTGTGGGTTGTTTCTTCCTTAGTGGCAATGACACTTCAGACGAAGCGGCTGCCCTAACAACCGACACCGTGGATGTGGCCTCCGCCGATAGCCTGCGTCTCGCCATGGAGGAACAAGCCCTTGCACAAGCACGCGAAGACTCCCTGCGTCGAGCCGATTCTATCCAACAAGCACGGGCCGCTCAAGCCCAAGCCCAAGCTCAGGCGCAAGCTCAAGCCCAGGCTGCTCAAGCTGCACAGGCTGCTCAAGCACAAGCGACCCGAACGCAAGCCCCACAGGCTGCAACGCAACGTAGCCAAGGTAAACAGACACCTAAGCCTGTACAACATTCAGGGTCTACACCTGCTCCCAAGCCCTCTAAACGCCAGTCCTCACTCGTCACATTCGATTAGTCTGTGGACGACGACGTAAGTTCTGCACTATACGTTCCGTAGGGCTATCTCACCCGCAGCGACTGCACTTGACGCAAAGGCGTAGCCTCTACAATCAACACCCACGCTTTTTTAGAAAAAGTTTCCATCCCATGAATACTAAACCCTATCATATCTTTTGCCCCCTGCTTCTTGGTACTTGCTTGGCACTCCTTGCCTTAGCCTTTACACCCCTCGCTCAACCCGTACACGAGGTGCAAAGCGACGGTGCCATCGTGCTTCATTTTCAGTCTTTGCCACAGGTGCGACTGAAACGCGTTCCCGCTGGCACTTTCACCATGGGAGTACCAGCTAAAAGTTCCGAGGCACAAGGCGATGAGATGCCTGCCCACACCGTAGATATAAGCGCCTTCAACCTGATGCGTACCGAGGTGAGTCAAGAATTCTGGATGGCTGTGATGAACGACAATCCCTCCTACCATGTAGGTGACGACCTACCCGTTGAGAACGTCAGTTGGAACGATGCGCAAGAGTTTATTGCGCGCCTCAATCAGCATCCCGAGATGCAGAGCGAGAAACTCCGCGTGCGCCTGCCCTCCGAGGCCGAGTGGGAGTACGTGGCGAGTGGTGCAGCTAATGGCTTGTCAATGACGCGCTATGCGGGAAGCAACGACCCCGATGCTGTGGCTTGGTATGCCCAAAACAGCGATGGTCAAACCCATCCCGTGGGACAGTTGCAAGACATCGCGCCAGGCTTCTACGACCTCTCTGGCAATGTGGCCGAATGGGTGGCCGACCGCTATTGTGAATACAGCAGTCACCCACAGCGCAATCCCCTTGTCAATCAAGGACCATCCGTCTTCGTCTATCGCGGCGGCAGCTTCCGTGATAATTCCAAAGACCTGCGTGTCACGGCACGTTTCGCCGACACGGCCACCTATCGTGCCGACAATCTCGGTTTCCGCCTGGTCTACGAAAGCCGATGAGGGTAGGGCAGGCCACCTCGGACAGTTTGCCGAGCAGTTGCAATCGGCCTCCCTTCTATATCATTATTGTTACCAAAACCAACAAGAGGTGTCAGTCTCCACGGCTTGCACCTCTTTTCTGACTTAGGAGCAGTTGCCACGCAACTTGTACTGCTGACGCACGCTGCTTTGCTTAATCCCACGCGTGTCAAGGCCTATTTCGTCTCGCTTTTGCAAAATACGCCTTTACAAATCCCTAAAAGCGCGCAAAAAAATCGTTAAGCAAGAAACTATTTTGCCAAAACCTTTGTAACTCATGCTTTTTTAGTAATTTTGAGCCGCAAAAAGGGGGCGAGCATAGAGCAAGCTGCCCTGTATACATCCAAGAAACAACAAAATTCCATAACTAAACATTCATCACATGGCAAACATCGATTTGACCAAGTATGGCATCACGGGTGCTACCGTGATAGCCCACAACCCCAGTTACGAACGCCTCTTTGAAGAGGAGACCAAAGCCGGCCTCGAGGGTTATGAGGTAGGTAAGGTGACTGAGCTGGGAGCAGTTAATGTAATGACAGGTATCTATACCGGTCGTAGCCCCAAGGACAAGTACATCGTCAAGGACGAGAACTCCAAGGACAACGTATGGTGGACCAGCGAGGAGTATAAGAACGACAACCATCCCATGAGCGAAGCTGTTTGGGCAGAGGTGAAGGATATTGCCAAGAAAGAGTTGAGCAACAAAGACCTCTTCGTGGTTGACGCATTCTGTGGTGCCAACAAAGACACCCGTTTGGCCGTCCGCTTCATCGTAGAAGTAGCTTGGCAGGCACACTTCGTTACCAATATGTTCATCCGTCCTACCGAGGAAGAGCTTGCTGCTTTTGAGCCCGACTTCATCGTTTACAACGCCTCCAAAGCTAAGGTTGAGAACTACGAAGAGCTCGGTCTGAACAGCGAAACCTGTGTAGCCTTCAACACGACCACCAAGGAGCAAGTTATCATCAACACATGGTACGGTGGTGAGATGAAGAAAGGTATGTTCTCTATGATGAACTACTACCTGCCTCTCCGCGGTATCGCTTCCATGCACTGTTCTGCCAACACCGATATGGAAGGTAAGAACACAGCTATCTTCTTCGGTCTCTCTGGTACAGGTAAGACCACCCTCTCTACCGACCCGAAGCGTCTGCTCATCGGTGACGACGAGCACGGATGGGACGACAACGGCGTGTTCAACTTCGAAGGCGGCTGCTATGCTAAGGTTATCAACCTCGACAAGGAGAGTGAGCCCGACATCTACAACGCTATCCGTCGCGATGCCCTCTTGGAGAACGTTACTGTAGCCGAAGACGGCACCATCGACTTCGCCGACAAGAGCGTCACAGAGAACACACGCGTGAGCTACCCCATCGAGCACATCGAAAAGATTGTCAAGAACGTACATCCTGTCAGCGCAGGTCCCGATGCTCAGAACGTAATCTTCCTCAGCGCCGACGCTTTCGGTGTGTTGCCTCCCGTATCTATCCTGACCCCCGAGCAGACCAAGTACTACTTCCTCAGCGGTTTCACCGCTAAGCTCGCAGGTACAGAGCGTGGCATCACCGAGCCTACGCCCACCTTCAGTGCTTGCTTCGGTCAAGCCTTCCTCGAGTTGCACCCCACCAAGTATGCCGAGGAACTCGTCAAGAAGATGGAGAAGAGCGGTGCCAAGGCTTACCTCGTCAACACAGGTTGGAACGGCACAGGCAAGCGTATCTCTATCAAGGACACACGCGGTATCATCGATGCTATCCTCGACGGCTCCATCAAGACCGCTCCTACCAAGAAGATACCTTTCTTCGACTTCGAAGTACCCACACAGCTCCCTGGCGTAGATCCCGCCATCCTCGATCCTCGCGACACCTATGCTGATGCCACACAGTGGGAAGAGAAAGCCAAAGATCTCGCTGCACGCTTCGTCAAGAACTTCAAGAAGTACGAAGGCAACGAAGCTGGTAAGGCACTCGTAGCCGCTGGTCCTCAGCTCTAAACCGCCGCGCTCAGCTTTGTAGCAAGGCGCAAACCACTATCCGCACACTTCCACGCGATATCCCGCCGCGAAGTGTGCGGATTTTTTATTGTTGTTCGCATTGAAGAGAGGTTGCGATCCCTTTGGACGCTTCGTCCCTACCTAAGCTCTGCCGCCCTTGTAGGACTTGTGTAAACCGAAACCTCATACAACGGGAGAAACCAAAAGACCCCTTATTCATTCAGTCCCTCATGCGAAACATAAGCCCCAACTGAGCGGCAGATAAAACCGCCGTAATTCATTGTAATTCAAATGCAATTCATTGTAATTCAAATGCAAATCATCGCGAATTTAAGCGTAAATAGCCGCAAGCTTAAATGTAAGATGTTGGCAATACACCACATTTTCTACCCAATGAGGACAGAGGTTATAAACTTAGGTTGAGTTTGTGAAAATTTAGGCTTAATTCGTATAAACTTAGGCTTAGTTTGTAAGAATTAAGCCTTGATTTATAAAATGGCTGCGCGTCGAGCCAAAAAAACATCCGACCTCAACGAGAAGAAATCGGATGTTGTAGGAAGAGGGTGGGGCAGTGCGCCGCACTTTTGGGGTGTTATGAGCCAGCAAGTTGGTGTTATGAGCCAGCACGTTGGGTGTTATGCGCCAGCATGTTGGTCTTGTGAACCTGTATGTTGGGTGTTATGAACCCGCCAGTTGGTGTTGTATCTCGCGCTGTGGGGAGAGCATTGTGCTTTCTCAGTGCCTGTTGAATAGCATAGCGGAGGGCTATTCCTTGATGGTGTAGTCGCCCGCCTGGTCAGCAATGGTGCGTTGCAGTAAATCAAGAGGTAGGGGCTCGCCCGCGTAGGTGATTACGGCTTGGGCGGGTTCGAGCGTGACGACAGCCGTCACACCGTCGAGTGAATTGAGTGCACGGCTTACGTGCGATACACAGTGGGCGCACATCATGCCCTGTATAGAATACGTTTTAATCATAGTGTGATGATGAGATGTGTTAGTCGGTTGAAATGTAGTGGAGGCATTGTCCACAGTGGTGGAGTTAGAAGACGCGGTAGGCACATCGGACTTTTGAGGCATGGACGCGCCATCGCTTGCGTCAAAAAGAGGCAGTCGGACGCTGCGCAGTCGCAGACTGTTGGTCACCACGCTGATGCTGCTCAGCGCCATACATATACTGCCTATCATGGGATTGATGAAGCCCAAGGCAGCTAAGGGAATGGCCACTATATTGTAGATAAATGCCCAGAATAGGTTTTGTTCCACCGTGCGCATGGTGGCGCGCGAGAGCGCAATGAGCGTGACGCATTTGCGCAGGTCGGTAGAGAGCGTGGTGGCCTGCGCCGTATGCGTAGCCACGTCCGAGCCTTTACCCATAGCGATGCTGAGGTTTGCCGCTGCGAGTGCGGCACTGTCGTTGATGCCATCGCCCACCATGGCAACCACCTCGCCCCGCTGCTGAGCCTGTCTCACATAGTCAGCCTTGTCTTGAGGTAGGAGCGAGGCGTGTACATGGCTGATTCCTGCCTCCGTAGCTATCGCTTTGGCCGCTGCGAGCGTGTCGCCCGTGAGCATCGTTACCTCCACGCCCATTTGTTGCAAGGTACGAACGGCCTCGCGCGATGTGGGTTTGAGCGTATCGGTGATGGCCACGTAGCCCCGCGCCCGCCTACCGTTGGCGAACCATACCACAGTATGTCCTTGCTCCTCGTGAAGTGCGGCAGATTGCAACTGTTCTGCACTCAGCTCGATGTGATATAGATTCATCAGCGTGCGGTTGCCCACTACATAGTCCTTGTCATCCACACACGCCTGGAAGCCTTGGCCTGGAAGTTCGAGTAAATCAAAGGTAGGGAAGTCCGCCTCGCTGTCGTGAGATGCGTGCGAGGTCTTTGATGAGTCTTGGCTTTGAGCTACCCACGTCGTGATAGCAGAGGCCAACGGGTGTATAGTGAACGTCTCTAAATAGGCTAACAAGTAGGCATCTTCGGGCGTGAGTGTGCTGTGGCATACCACAGGCTTTCCGTAGGTCAGCGTCCCCGTCTTGTCGAGCGCGAAGCGTGATACGCGTCGTGCCGTCTGTAAGCTCTCGGCATCGCGAATAAGGATGCCACATCGTGCGGCTCGTCCTATGCCCACCATCAGTGCGGTGGGAGTGGCCAGACCGAGGGCACAAGGACAGGCGATGATGAGTACTGCCGTGAGCGCGAGGATAGCCCCCGTGAGTCCAGCCGAGGGCTGAAAGACCATCCAGCCCACAAAGGTGAGCAGACTAATCAGAATCACGATGGGAACAAATACCGCTGCCACACGGTCCACCGTTTGCTGTACGGGTGCGCGGCTGCCCTGCGCTTCGCGCACGCTGCGTATCACGCCGTCGAGCACCGTTTCGCCCACCGCTTTGTTGCAGCGTACGTGAAGCAGTCCCTCGCCGTTGAGCGTACCTGCGAGCACCTCCGATTGAGGCATCTTCTCTACGGGCAGAGGCTCACCCGTCAGACTGCTTTCGTCTACGAACGAATGTCCCTCGAACACCGTGCCATCGACAGGCACCCTTGCGCCAGGTAGCACCACAATGCGCATGCCCGCTTGCACCTTGTCGATGGGGACGAGACGCGTAGAACCGTCAGGCTGCCATAGGGGGACTTGCCGCGATTGCAGCGCCGTCAGACCGCGTAGGGCATCGCCCGTGCGACGTCGCGCCCGATGTTCCAGATAGCGGCCTAAGAGAATAAAGGCGATGATGCCCACGCTCGACTCGAAATAGAGGTGCGGCGTGACAAGATGGGGCATAAAGAGATTGACTACGCTGAACAGATAGCTCGTGCCCGTGCTGAGTGCTACGAGCGTATCCATATTGGCTCGTAGGCATAGGAGTTGGCGCAGCGCGTGAACGAAGAAGTCTTTGCCACACCAAAAGACCACAGGTGTAGATAGCAGAAACATGGCTATGCGCGCCCACTCACGCTCCATCGCCCACATGCTCAGTGCCATCAGGGGCAATGCTGCGCAGAGTGCCACGAAAGCTTTTCGTTTGAGCAAGCGATAGGCCGCTTCCTCGCGTGCTTCGGCCTCGTCTGCCTTGTGGGGAAGCACCAGTTCGTAGCCCGCTTGGCGCACCGCTTCAGCTAATGTTTCGTCAGAGGTGAGCGAGGCATCGTAGTCTACCGTGGCCGAATTGTCCGCAAAGTTCACCACAGCGGTGTGTACGCCGTGACATTTTTGCAACGTACGCCCTACGGTAAGGGCGCATGCGGCACAATTCATACCTAATATAGGATAGCGTTTCTTCATTTTCGGTAGGCAAAAATACGGCCTTCAACGTTTTTCGTGCAACTTTGTACACCTAAAAAACAATAAAACGGCATTTTCTTAGTTTAAAAGAAAGTGTCGAAGCGTCCAAACGCATGCGGCCTACTCCTATCGCTATGAACAAGAAGCTACGCATCCCTTCGTTTCTCGCCAAGTTGGTACTGACTCTGCTGAGCCAGTGCTTTGTGGCAGATATGATCGCGCAGCAAGAACCCGAGTTTGCCCACTATTTTGAGTTGGAAACGCAGTTCAACCCCGCTGCAGTGGGCAAGAGTACGCAGCTACTCATCAATGGTGCGTACCAGAGCCACGCCACGGGATACGACGATGCGGGCGGTACGATGCTCCTCATGGCCAATACGGCTTTTCAGGTACTTGGCTCGCGTCATGGTGTGGGCGCACTCTTTCAGAACGACGAGATAGGTCTGTTCTCCACCAAACGCTTTGCACTGCAATACGCTTTTCACTTCAAACTCTTTGGAGGTGTGATGAGCGTGGGAGCAGAGGCAGACATGATCAACGAGAGTGTGGACGGCACCAAAGTAGATTTGGCCGATGCCAACGACCCCGCCTTTCCTGGTAGCGAGATGACGGGTTCTGCCTTTGGCTTTACCACAGGTTTGTACTATCAGCGTGGTGCGTTCCACGCAGGCGTTTCGGCCATGCACCTCACCTCGCCCAAACTCGAAATAGGCGAAACCAACGAATATCAACTGAAGCCACACTATTATTTCACGGCTGGATACAATATACGCACACACAATCCGTTTTTCAAAATAGAGCCTCGCGTCTTGCTGCGCTACGATGGTACAGAATTTCGTGCCAACATCACGGCGGCTCTACGCTATGAGCGCGAGAAAAAACGCCTCTATGGTGGTGTGACCTACACGCCCGAGCGAAGCGTAACCGCCTTTGTGGGCGGGCAGTTCCATGGTGTGAATCTCAGCTACAGCTACGAGGCTTTCACCAGTGGACTGGGACTGGGCTATGGTCAGCATGAAGTGACGCTGGGCTATAGCCTTGACCTCGATTTTAGTAAGCGCGGGCGCAACTACCACAAGAGCGTGCGCTGGCTGTGAAGCGCAGATGTGAGCAGACCATACATCGTACATTATTATATATCCTCAAGATATGAAGACAAGCAATATATCTCTACTTCCTACGGGCGGCCTCCGCGCCTTGTTGTGGACAGCCTTGGTGCTGGTACTCTTCACCGTAGCAGCGTGTGCGCCACGTCGCGGCGTGATGGCAAATGGCGGTGAAGTCACTGGCCAACGCGGTCAGACCATAGGCGAGCCCGTGCCCTACGGAATGGTCGAAATCAAACGCGGATTTCTCAGCGTAGGTTTGGAACACACTGACACGCTGTGGGGAAGAAATATTCCTACGCGCGCCATCAGTGTGGATGGCTTCTGGATGGATCAGACCGAGGTGACGAACTCTATGTACCGCGAGTTTGTCAACTACGTTCGCGACAGCATCATCCGCGAGCGTTTGGCCGATCCCGCTTTTGGAGGTGACGAGACGTTCAAGATAGAGGTGGACCGCAACGGCGACCCTATCACTCCTCATCTCAACTGGGGCAAGGCCATACCTTGGCGCAAAGCCACCGAAGAACAGGAGCGCGCCATCATGAGCGTGTATCGTCGTCACCCCATTGACGGCACGCTGATGCTCGATGCTTCGCAGTTGAACTATCGCTACGAGGTGTTCGACTACGAAAAGGCCGCTCTGCGCAAGTATCGTCTGAATCCCGCCGAGCGCAGTTTGGACACCGACAATCCTGCCGACCCCGATGAAGTGGTGATGATATCAAAGGACACGGCCTATATCGACGACAACGGCAATATTGTTAGAGAAACCATAGAGCGTCCACTCTCTTCGCTCTACGACTTCCTCAATACCTACATCGTCAACGTTTATCCCGACACCACATGCTGGGTGAACGACTTTCAGAATGCCAACAATGGGCTCTATATGAAGCTTTACTTCAGTAGTCCAGCCTACAACGACTATCCTGTCGTAGGAGTCACTTGGGAACAAGCCGAAGCCTTCTGCAACTGGCGCACCGAGCATCTGCTGCGTGGGCTTGGCCCTCAGGCGCGCTATATCCAGCGCTATCGTCTGCCCACAGAGATAGAATGGGAATATGCTGCACGCGGCAAGGAGGGCAATCCCTTCCCTTGGGAATCGCGTGGCGACGGTAGTGACACCCATAGCACTGATGGCTGTTTCTATGCCAACTTCAAGCCCGACCGTGGTAACTACACCGAGGATGGCAACCTCATCACCAGTCGTGTATCGACCTATGGTGCGAACAGCAATGGCCTCTACGACATGGCAGGCAATGTGGCCGAATGGACCAGCACGGTATATACCGAGGCAGGAGTCAATGCGATGGCCGACCTCAACCCCCAACTCGACTATCGTGCCGCCCTCGAAGACCCCTACGTACTCAAGCGCAAGAGTGTGCGCGGCGGATCGTGGAAAGACCCTGTGAGCTATATTCGTTCGGCTTGGCGTACGTGGGAATACCAAAACCAACCACGCTCGTACATCGGCTTCCGCTGCGTGCGTTCAAAGTCGTCTACACAGACAGGACGCGTCAAGCGCAAATAGCCCGAAGCGCTGCTAACAGCGAGAGGGATGGAGTCCGCTTCTGATATATTATTAAGGAGAGCCGACAAAAGACATCGCTCCGCTTATCACCTACCTAATCCAATCGACTATTCACCTTCACAAATAAGCCAATTATGCCAAGAAAGATAGATTTTGTGGTACGCTTACAGCACTGGATGGACAGCGTGCCTGGACAAACCTTTCTCAACTATGCCTATTCTTGGGGTGCGTCCATCGTTATCCTTGGTGCGCTCTTCAAACTGACGCACCTGCCTGGTGGTAACATCATGCTATTTATCGGTATGGGTACCGAGGTCGTGGTGTTCTTCATCTCCGCTTTTGACCGTCCTTTCGACAAGACAGAGGTAGGCAAAGAACTCCCTGCCGACTACCAAACAGACGAGGAGATTGCCGAATCCTTGGCCGCAGCAGAACGAGCCCAGCAGCAGTTTATGCCACAGCAAGTAGCTCCACAGCCTGCCCAAGAGAACGAGCAGAGCGACGAAGCAGCAGAATCGACATCTGCGGAACAGCAGCCTTTGGACACGCCAGTCAGCGAAGCCACACCCTCTGCAGCGCCAGCCGTAGCATCAGCCTCGCAGCCCGTCCAAGGAGGAGGCGCACAGACCATTATTATACAGGGAGGAGGTACAGGCAGCGCGCCCGAGCCAACAGCTACAGCACCTGTGGCAGAAGACGCTACACACGGTGCGACAGATGAACCCCTACCTGCAGCAGCGTCTTTGGGTATCAGCATACCGCAAAACGCCGATAGTAAGCAGTTGGCCGCCGTCATTCGAGAAGCCAACGATGAATTGCTACGCAGAGCACAGGCCGTGCTTTCGCCCGAGATGGAGGCCGTGACCCAGACCTACATAGAGCGCATGCGTACCCTCACGGATACCCTTTCAAAAGTAGACGAGCAGAGCGCGCGTTTGGCCACCGACAATGAAGAATTGGAGCGCTTGAGCCGTACGTTGACCAGTATCAATAGTATCTACGAGCTACAGCTCAAGGGAGCCAGCGCACAAATAGTCTCTATCGACCAAATCAACGAGCAAACCCGCAACCTTGTGCGACAAATAGAGGAACTCAACGGCGTATATGCTCGCATGATACAAGCCCTCACTATCAACGCAGGTGCAGCCGTAGGAGCAGCAGGGAAACAATAGCAAGCAGCGTACATAACTTTTTTTATGAGGAGTAAAGGCCGATGTATACACAGCGCACTTTAGCGTGGACGTAGCCACACAGCAAGAAACAGTTACAGAAGCCTCGCTAATCAAAAGACCATAATAGTTATGCCCATAAAGAAGAGACCCGTCTCGCCACGCCAGAAGATGATTAACCTGATGTATATCGTGTTGATGGCTATGCTGGCTCTCAATGTGTCGAGTGATGTACTCAAAGGCTTTACGCTCATGAGCGACAGCCTGAAGCGCACTACCGATGCAGCCACGCGCGAGAACGAAAACCTATATGCAGACTTCGCCAAGATGGTCGAGAAGAATCCCGACGGCATCAAAGCGTGGTTTGACAAAGCCACCAGCACGAAGCGCAAGGCCGATGAGTTGGTGACCTACATCGTAGACCTCCGCGAGGCTATAGCTCGCGAGGCCGATGGAGCAGATGCTAATCCCGACGACCTTGACGACAAGGAAACACTGCATGCAGCCGAGGTGGTGATGCTCAATCCGATGACCAACCAAGGGGCTAAGTTGCACGAGATGATAGATGCCTATCGTGAACTCATCCTCTCCCACATCACCGACCCGCGTCAGCGAGCTATCGTGGCTTCAAACCTAAGCACCGATGTGCCTAAACGACAAGAAACTGTGGGGCAGAACTGGGAGGAATACATGTTTGAACAGATGCCCGCCATTGCTGCTGTGACGATGCTTTCCAAATTGCAGAGCGACGTGATGGCATCCGAGAGCGAAGTGCTGCGTACACTCATTGCCAATGCCAACATCCAAGACATACGCGTCAATGATGTTCGTGCCTTTGTCGTACCCGATAAGACCATCTATTCACCTGGCGAGACGTTCCAAGCCCAAATCTTTATGGCCGCCATAGACACCATGGCCAAGCCACACATCTACGTCAATGGCGAGGAAGTCGCTTTAGACGGCAAATACAGTTTCAGCGTACCCTCAGAGCCAGGGACGTATACGATGAAGGGTTATGCGATTATGCCTAACATCTTCGGCGAGATGATACGTCGCGACTTCACACAGACCTATAGCGTAGGACGGGCAAACACCAACACCACAACCAACCCCGTCACCAATATCTCGCCCCACGTAGCTCCCCCGCTTGGTTCGGCCACATTAGCAGCCGACTTGATGAATGTACTCTATGCCGGTTTTGACAACCCGATGAGCATCAGCGTGAGCGGTATAGACGGCACGTCCATATCGCTGAGCATGACAGGCGGTTCGCTGACCTCCTTAGGCAATAATAAATATACAGCGCGGCCAGCTGCTGTCGGACAAAACTGTGTCTTCACGGTGAGTGGCACGCATCAAGGCAAAACGCAAGTGATAGGTACTTTCACGTTCCGCGTACGTAAATTGCCCGATCCCACACCCTATGTGGCTGCAGGTGGCGACCGTTTCAAGGGAGGACGAATGTCGAAAGGCGCAGCTTCGTCACTTGGGGTGCTTCACGCCGCCATCGACGACGGATTGTTAGATATACCATTCACGGTGACAAGTTTCCAAGCCGTTTTCCACGACCGTTTAGGAAATAGCATCGTAGAACCCTCGGCGGGCGCATCGTTTACCGAACGCCAACATAGCTTGATACGCGAAATGCGACGCAACCAGCGTTTCTACATCACCAATGTTCACTGTATAGGCCCCGACAAAATCGCACGCGTATTGCCAGGAGCTATGGAGATTATCGTCAATTAAAGATACCAGATATGAAAGCAACTTCTATTTATAGCCTTGTGATTGTGGCACTGTTACTGTGCATCAGTATAGATACAAATGCGCAGCCCACACGCAGACGTACACAGACCACTACACAACAGACACGCTCACAAAGTGGACGTGCGGGTGGGGCTACCTATCGCGAGTTTCCTGCAGCGCAGACGATGCCTGCCGATGCGGATTGGCGACGCGATGTTTACCGAGAGCTCGACTTGATGAAGGATCAGAATGCACCGCTTTACTATCCTATCATACCGCAGAATGGACGCACGAGTTTGTTTACCTATCTGCTGAAGTTGGTGCTTCGCGGTCAGATCAAGGCCTATCGTTATAATACTTCAGCCACTGAAGATTTCAGCGCCAGCAACACGGTGCGCCCCATAGATATTCTCAATCAGTTCGAGATACCTTATGATACCGCAGGAGGTAGGTTGCGACTGAACGATGCAGATATTCCCACAGAGGAAGTGATGTACTATTTCGTCAAAGAAAGCACCTACTACGACCAGCATACAGCTACTTTCCACTCCCGTGTGGTAGCACTCTGTCCGGTATTGCTTCGTGGCGATGATTATGGCGGCACGGGCAAACGTGCGATGTTCTGGGTGAAATACGAAGAGGCTGCGCCCTATTTAGGCAAACTGATGATTCTATACAGCAACCTCAACAATGCAGCGCAGATGTCAGCCGACGATTATTTCACACAAAATCTCTATCAAGGCGATATCTATATGGCTACGAATTTGCAAGACCGTCTGTTGATTTCGAGCGATGACCAATTCTTGGAGAACGATACGACCCTGCAAGCGCGGCGCGATGTGATAGAGCATCAATTAGACGAATTTGAACAACACGTATGGCGCGGCGACAGCGTGGCGCAAGCTGCAAATGCCCCAGCGCGCTTGGCTCAACCAGATGTGCAAGCAGCAGCCGACAGTACGGCTATTCAGGAAGATGCCACTGTGACAACAACCACGCGGCAGCAGACCACTACGCGCAGGGCAGGTAATTCGCGCCGTACACGTACCTCGGCGCGCGCACCCAAGCAGCGTCGTCAGCGCAGCAGTGCGGGAAGCACGGGCTCTGGATACAGCGTTCGTCGCCAAAGACACTGAGCCGCTTG
This sequence comes from Bacteroidaceae bacterium, assembly GCA_017479555.1. GTDB lineage: Bacteria > Bacteroidota > Bacteroidia > Bacteroidales > Bacteroidaceae > Alloprevotella. Next base: position 14,847 of record JAFVCB010000054.1, read on the forward strand.
ATGGTTCATGCTATCACAGTATACACCACCTATGCTTAGAACGATACGCATCACTATTGCCGTTCTCACGTTTACGGGCTTGCTACTTTTGTTTCTGGATTTCACAGGAACACTTCATCACTACTTAGCTTGGCTCGCCAAGGCGCAGTTTGTGCCAGCCGTGTTGGGAATAAACCTTTTAGTGATAGTATGCTTGATAGTTCTCACTCTGCTCTTCGGGCGTGTGTATTGTTCGATGGTGTGTCCCTTAGGTATCTTTCAAGACCTCATAGCGCGATTGCGGACGCAACGTAGCAAACTTCCCTATCGTTACACCAAAGCACACTCATGGCTTCGCTATGGGGTGCTTTCTCTTTTTGTGCTTGCACTCGTTTCGGGTTTAGGCTCGCTCGCTGCAGTGATAGAGCCTTATAGTATCTTTGGGCGTGCGACGCAAAATTTGTTAAGTCCTCTTACAGAGTGGATAAGTAGTCTCTTGGCTTATGGTACTCAGCGCGCCGATAGCTATAGTATATATGGTGAGGACGTTTGGGTGCGTAGCCTTCCTACATGGATTGTTGCCTTGCTTTCCATCTTAGTAGTCGGGGTGCTGGCGTATAGAGGAGGTCGTACGTATTGCAACACCATCTGTCCTGTAGGTACTTTCTTAGGCTTTCTTTCCCGCTATAGTCTGATGAAAGTGCGTATAGCACAGGACAAGTGTGTGAGTTGTGGTATCTGTGCGCGCCACTGCAAGGCATCGTGCATAGACAGCAAGAATCACGCTATAGACTATTCGCGCTGCGTGGCTTGTGGCAACTGTCTGCGTCATTGCAGTCATGGTGCTTTGACTTATGGCAGACTTTTGGCTCAACCCAACCAGAAAGAAGCTCCAGCTCCACAGTCAGAAGTAGACACCTCACGACGTACCTTCTTGTGGACGCTTGGCGGAGTGACCGCCTCGGCGGCATTGTCTCCCATAGCGATGAAAGCCCTTGGCGGCTTGGCTGCGGTTGAAGGCACAGTGATACCGAAGCGTTCCATCCCGATCACACCGCCTGGGTCGCTCAGTGCGATGCATTTGGCGCAACACTGCACGGCGTGTCAGCTATGCGTCTCGCAGTGTCCCACAAAGGTGTTGCGTCCGTCAGAGCGGTTAATGACATTGATGCAGCCCGAGATGAATTATGAGCGTGGCTGGTGTCTCCCCTCGTGCAACACATGCGGAAACGTTTGTCCTACGGGAGCAATACAACCTATAGCAGAGGGCAAGAAGACATCCGTGCAAATCGGTCATGCCGTTTGGCTACGCAGGAACTGCATCGTGACGCGTGAAGAAACGGCAGACGCTATCCAGTGTGGGCGATGCGCTGAGGTTTGTCCGCGTGGTGCTATTCGTATGATGCCAGACCCCACGCAGAAGCAGCGACTTATTCCTGTGGTGAATATCCCATCGTGCATAGGCTGTGGCGCTTGTGAAAATCATTGTCCTGCTCGTCCATTTTTTGGCATCTACGTAGAAGGCCACGAACAGCATAGTACACGATAGTTTTACTTTATAAATAGAACGCTAATTCCTTATGACTATGACACCATTATTTATAGGAAACCTCAGACTGCCAGAGATTATCATCATTGCGCTGGTTATCTTACTGCTCTTTGGCGGAAAGAAAATTCCCGAACTCATGCGTTCCTTAGGACGCGGCGTACACGCGTTCAAAGATGGGCTAAACGACACGAAACGCGAAGAGCCTGAAAGCCCAGAGACCAAAGAGGAGAAAGAAGAGTAGCGTGGTACGCTAAGATAGAAGGTATAGCCCTTATCTCTCATTCACAGAGTCCCCCTCACCCCAAGCAATGACAACTTTCTGGGAGCATTTAGACGAGTTGCGCATGGTGCTATGGCGTTGTGTCGTGTTCACCATCGTCATGACAGTGGTAGCCTTTGTCTTTGGTGAAGTGCTGTTTGACGTGATTTTAGCTCCCAGCCATTCAGATTTCATCGTGTATCGGGTTTACGCGATGTTAGGTTTTCCTGTGGAGGCTTTTCATGTAGATTTGGTCAATACGGGTTTGGCACGGCAGTTCGTTCTACATCTTGAAGTTGCAGTCTACACGGGAGTCTTGATGGCTTCACCATATATATTATATTGTATATTTCACTTTGTCTCTCCTGGTCTATATACCGCAGAACGACACTACTCCCGTTTGGCACTGATCGCAGGATGGTTGATGTTTCTTGTGGGCGCACTGGTCGCTTACTTCCTTGTGTTTCCCCTTACATTCAGATTCTTGGGAACTTATCAGGTGAGTGCCGAGATTGCTAACTATATCACTCTCGATTCCTATCTTGATACCTTGTTCGTGATGGTAGGGACGTTGGGCTTGGTTTTTGAATTTCCGCTACTCTGTTACGTACTCAGTCGTTTGGGACTTATCCAGTCGCAGCAGCTTCAACGATACCACCGCCATGCTATTACAGCCGTTGTGATTTTGGCAGCAGTCATCACGCCCACAGGCGACCCTTTTACCCTTGCGCTTACCAGCCTACCTATGCTCCTGCTCTATGAATTGAGCATCGTTGTTGTGAAAAGGAGTGAGAAATAGTTCGTTTCACAGACTTTTCTCACTAAGGCAGACTTCAAGCGAATTAAGTCTGCTCTTTTGGCTTAACGAAAAAGCATTCTTTCGTTTACGATTTTCGCTTAGACAAAGATAGCTATCCTTATTAGGCTATCCTTTAGAAGTCCGTATTGATGGTGTTTGAAGTCAATATCATGCCTTGTATCACCATCATAAAGGCGTATGCAGAGACTATCAGTTTGCCATAGATTTCCTCCCGAAAAGCGTAGACAATTGCGGGGAAGAGCAGTACCTCTATGATGCCAGTTACTTCACTCAGTCGCCAAGCCATGACAGGTAGGAAAGAGAAGATGAGGAAACAACTGATAGAGTAAATAAACACCTTCATGTAGAGCGAGAGCATAGGCACTTTCTCGTTGATGTACTCAGACTTCCACAGGATGAAGTAGAAAATGAAGAGCTTAAACAAAAAAGGAATGTTGAACGTACTGATAGTATCACCCATAATGCCACTGTCGCGCAGCGTTTCATAGAGTTCTATACGTTCTTGTAGTTGCGGTATGGGCAACAACATCACAGGGTCTATGTGCATCAAGTTGATGACAATGCCTATCGGCGGTAGGGAGGCAAGAATCAGCTTGCCCGTTCTTCCCAACGGTTTGCTGCCAATGAACAACAAGGGGATATACATAACCGCCGTATTGTGGAAGTAGATGGCAAGGAGATATAACAGTAGGCTAAGCCCCTTTTGGCCACGACCATGGAGCGAGAGAGCAAAGAGAAAGATACCCGTAGAAACTGCCACACGAATTTGCGTGAAGTCTTGATAGATATAGTAGTAGCCCATCCATACCACCAAAGAGAGCATCCACAGTCTCGAACCACGCACAATGCCCGCTGCCTTGATGGGTATGGCCAATAGAGCATAAACCACAAAGAGAATGCGCGGGTCATCCATCAGCACCCGACAAAGGTTGACTAACATGTAGAACGAGGCTTCCATCTCCACCTCATCGTTTTCCTGCCCATTGAACAGTGCAGCGTAGTTTACCGAGTCCTGGTCTATTCCTACTGGACGAAAAGCTGCCACCACGAAGAGTACCATTACAAAGAAGAAAAACACCAATCCCTCAGTGCGTGTCTTCTTCTCCTCGCCGCGTTCAAAGAGCGCGAGCGAAGTAGCTATCGTCATCAATAAGAAGTAGAAAGGTATAAACATACGTAGTCAGTTTTATGGGAGAGCTGTCAACTATATGGCTGAACACAAGATATGCTCTACAGCATCCGTAGCCGCTTTTGCGCTAAAACGTTGAACATACTGTTGTCCAGTCTGCGCTATCTTCTTGCGTTTTTCATCGTCTCTCAGTAGTTCGCTTAGGCGCAGGGCAAGTGCTTCTTCATCGGCTGGAGGTGCGAGTAGCGCGGTCTCTTCATCGTGTGCAAATACGAGCAGTCCGTCAATGTTGGTCGCTACTAAGGCACAGCCCGAAGCCATAGCCTCAGTCGCTGTTAAGCCCCATCCCTCGTTGAGGCTCGGTGTAAGGAAAATAGAAGCTTGATTGTAGAGAGAACAGAGGTCGGTAGGATTTTGTGTATAGTGAATCCAAGATTCTTCAAAACCAGGATTGGGATAAATACCAAACAACTCTACGGTCAGTGCAGGAAATAGTGCTTTGCAACGTCTCAGAGCATTGAGCCCGTATTGAAAACCTTTTTTAGGAAGAGGATGATAGAGCATAGCTACACTCCCTCTCTTGCGATTAGAGATGGGATTTGTTACGCGGAATTTAGCATGGTCTATCCAGTTGTGAACAATGTGAGGCTCTGTACAGCCAGCCTGTTTCAAAATGTCTACCATATAGTCCGCTATCACAATATTTGTAGCAGCTACATGCCAAGACGCTTTCAACAGTTCTGATGAGGGAAGAATCCATTCTTCTATGTCTTGAATAAGGTTGACCTTTACGCCGCTATGCTTCGGGGTTAATCCTTTTGCGGCCAAAGATACCAGACATTGCGTGTAGAAGAAGACATCCGCCCTGCGCAAAGCAGAGTCCTTGAGTTTATAGATTGAACGTGTAGCAATCCCATCGTGTAGCTTAAACCACTTCGGACGTTGATGCTTGAACCATAGGCTCTTCAAGTATAAATACCACGCAGGCCTATGGGGTTGAGAATAGGGGAGAGCCATGACAAAATAGACCATCACGTCGTGTCCTCTCTCCGAGAGCGCGTTGGCATACTCAAACATAACTTTGTAGCCGCCTGTGAGTATCACGGGAAAACCTGGAACAGCAATGTTTATCTTCATTTGTGGGTCTGTTTAGGTATTTTGATGCGCTCTCTTGCTTTATGATCTACTGAGAAACAGTTTGCTTCTACGATGGAAGAGTATGAGGAGTATGATACCCGATACCGCAATCTCACAACCTTGGCTTCCTATCCAAGCGTAGGCAGCTCCCATCTCTCCCATGGGGGGGATGAGTGTCAGGTTTAGCGATAATCCGACTATAGCTACTGCCGCTCCGATGTAGGGCGCAAACTTCTCGCCTCGCAATCCATAGAGCCCCTGCACGGTGAGTAGACTGGCAATCATCACTAATAGGGGAAGAATCGCCATCTTCTTGAGCAAAACTACTGCTTCGCTAAACTCGCTGCCCAAGAGTATGCTTACCAATAGTGGAGAGGCGACATAAGTAATGGCAGATATCGCCAACCCTGCAGCCGCCACAATGCCCAATGCTTGTACAAAGAGCTTCCTGCCTGCTACGAACGATTCGTTCCATCGGCGACTCATTAAGGGGAACAGGCCGATGTTGATAGGCGCATTGCAAACCACCATGATAGCCATGATGATGCGGTAAGCACCAGCGTATATTCCCAACTGTGCATCTGTGACGTATGCGCCCAAGATAGTTAGTCCTACCATCGTATAGAGCGACACGAAGAAGGAGTTGAGAAAGATAGGAAAGCCCCGCCGTCGCACGCTTTTTGCCAAAGAAGAATCTACCTCCTTTGCGCATGGTGGATGCATGTCGAAATGCTTCACTACATACCACAGTGTACCCGCTCCCACCACAACGTAGGCTAACGAGAGTAGAAGCAAATAGAGTAGGCCATCATTTGGGGTCGTGACCAGAAGAATGATAAATACACCTCCTACGACCTTGATGAGAAATCCAGCCACAGCCATCTTGCCCATCTGCTCGATGCCTTGAAAGAACCATGTGGGATAAACGGCTATGCCTAAATTGATGAGTGCAGCAGCGAGATACAGCAGCAGGTCTGTTTGTATTCTGCTCCAAAACACAGCAGCCAATGCCAGCAGAAGTAGCGAGAGGGCGAACAGCCGCATCCTACTCCTAATCACCGTCCAGAAGATGGTGCGCAACTTGTGCTTGTTGTCTCTGGCCAAAGCCACGTCTCCTGTGGCCGAGTATTCGTATCCGTAGGTGACAAGCAGCGTGAGGTAGGCGATGATGTTTTGGGCATACGACACCTGTCCAAAGACTTCTTTACCCAAAGCTCTGGTGACAAAGGGAACCACAATGAGAGGCACAATGTAATTGGCCAACTGCAAGATGCCCACCGAGGCTATGTTGCGAAACAATACGTGAATACTCTTTTTCATGGTCGTAGGATAGCACGAAGTATATCCTAAGGAACATGCATCAAGCATGGATATGCCCTTGTATGCTAATGGCTGAGCTTCAGCCCGTCTTCACGGGCAAAGGTACGAAGAAGTATGACTAACATCCGCCATGTTCACCAAGAAAAGCGCGCGAAGAGGGTGCTTTCTTAAATTTTCTTAAACCTATTTGCAATAAAAGCGCGAAAACGCAGTTATATATAAGTAAACGATTTTCTGTTTTGATGAAAAGAGTCCTTTTTGTAGCAAACTCCGATTGGTTCTCGAACTTCAACGCTCCCTTCATGGCTTGGTTCAAGAGCCAAGGTTGGACGGTCGATAACGCATCGCCTGGCATAGAGTCGGGCGAGGTGGATCATCAATATGATGTTTGCATACAGCGTTCACCCTATTCCTTAAAGAATATAGCAGCATATCGAGCACTCAAAAAACTCATTGACGACAACGACTACGACCTCATTCACTGTCATACGCCGATGGGTAGCATCTTGGCTCGATTAGCTGGCCGCGCAGCTCGAAAGCGAGGTACTAAGATTATATATACGGCTCACGGTTTTCATTTTTATGACGGAGCGCCACGCAAGAATTGGCTTTTGTATTACCCCGTTGAGCGTCTGATGGCTAAGTATAGCGACACGCTTATCACAATCAACGGAGAGGATTACGACCGCGCACGACGCTATGGCATGTATTGCCATCGTGTATATCACGTTGATGGGGTAGGCGTAAACCTTGACCGCTTCTATCCTCGCGGAGAGTCCGTGCGCCAGAACTATCGTGAGCAGCTGCGCATGAATAGTGAGGACTTTGTGATACTCTATACCGCACAGTTCGCGCCCGACAAGAACCATCGCGCACTCATTGCGCAGATTCCCACTCTTTTGTCGCACATACCGCACCTCAAGGTGGTCTTTGCAGGAAGTGGACCCATGATGGAGGCGGCCAAGTCGCAAGTTTCGGCTTTGGGGCTCAAGGAGGTGGTGCGCTTCTTGGGAAGACGCTACGACGTGGAGATGCTCTGCAATATGGCCGACATTCACGTCTCTACCAGCTTGCGCGAGGGACTTTGTGTGAGTAACATCGAGGCCGCAGCCAGTGGCTTGCCCTTAGTCGTCACAGATATTCGCGGGCATCGCGAAGTGTGTATAGACGGCGTGAATGGTTTCCTCTTCAACAAGAAACACCCCGAAGAACTCGTACAGCATGTGGTGCGCCTATGGGAAGACGAAGCACTGCGTAAGACCATTTCCAAACAGAATGTACGCGATGCACAACGCTTCTCTGTGAATAAGATTATAGAAGTGATGGCAGGCATATACAAGGAAACGCTGGAGCTTTGAAGATAAGCCACGTGCGGGGATGGAGAGAGCAATTGATGTTAGATAGTTTATCCATGTAGGCTTCAGGCCTGAGTATTGATGACCATTCTTGTTTTTACTTTAATCTTGCTCGTAGGAGCATACGCGGCAGGACTGTTAGGCTCGCTCACTGGGTTGGGTGGCGGTGTGATAGTGATACCGCTCCTCACCTTGCTCTTAGGCATAGACTTTCAGTACGCAGTAGGTGCTGCTTTGGTGGCGAGCATAGCCACGTCGAGCGGTTCGGGAAGTGCGTATGTCAAGGAGGGTTTTACCAACATCAGGTTGGGCATGTTCTTGGAAATAGCCACCTGTATAGGAGCGGCCATAGGAGCTTATATAGCCGTGTGGTTAGACAATAATATTATAGCTGTAATCTTTGGCCTCGTACTCATACTGACCGCAGCCAACCAGTTGCGCAAGAAAGTAGACCACGGCGAGGTGAAAGGAAGTGATACAGCCCATAGGCTCAAGCTCTTTGGTACTTATCCGCAGCCCGATGGCACGCACAAGGCGTACCAACTCACCCATGTCGGCGCGGGTTTCTCGCTGATGACTGTGGCGGGCGCTTTGAGTGGCATATTAGGGATAGGCAGCGGTGTGCTGAAAGTCTTAGCCATGGACACACTGATGAAAGTACCCTTCAAAGTGAGTACCACTACCAGCAACTTTATGATGGGTGTCACAGCCGTGACCAGTGCTGTGGTCTATTTGGGACGTGGCAACATAGAACCTGGCATCGCTTTCCCGATATTGGTCGGCGTGCTTTGTGGCGCACTGACGGGCGCACGTCTGTTGCGTAAGCTTGATGTGCGTCTGCTCAGACGCATCTTCAGTATAGCCATCCTTCTCGTGGCGGCCAATATGATATGGAATGGCTTTGCGGGTAAGTTCTAAGAACGCTCGGGCTGTAAAGCACTCGGCCTAAATCCTTCCTGCTCTAAACGAAGTATAAACATGAAAGACCTACGAAATACCATCGCACGCACCCTCCGCTTGGGCGTAACCGTCAGCTTCGCGTTGACGCTGCTCGGGGGTGTGGTCTACTTGTTGCATCATGGGGGTGAGGCCGCGCCTGACTATTCTACTTTCAACGGCCCTTCTGTGGAGTACACTACGCTTCGGGGCATATTGGGCGGCGCTTTCCACCTCACGGCCTACGGACTCATACAGATAGGGGTTGTGGCCTTATTGCTCACGCCCATCATGCGCGTCGTACTTTCGTTGTTCGACTTTGTGAGGCAGCACGATTGGCTCTATGCCACGATTACGTCCATCGTCTTAGCTGTTATTTTGGTCAACAGCTTGTCCTCTCCTCTCTAACCAAGAAGATAGGCTGCGGCTCGGCATAGTAAAAGCAAAAACTGCGTGTTTTGCTTTTCTCTGCTCTCGCCTTGCACTACTTTGCTTCGCGAAGATAGGCTGCGGCTCGGCATAGTAAAGCAAAAACTGCGTGTTTTGCTTTTCTCTGCTCTCGCCTTGCACTATCTTTGCACCCAATAAGAAAAAAAGATAGGAAATGGCTATAGAAATAAAGCGAGTGGTTACCAAGCGCGACTTGAAACGCTTCATCCGTTTCAATTATGAGCTTTACAAAGACTCGCCATACAGTGTACCCGATCTTTATGAGGATATGCTTTCTACTTTTTCCCGTGAGAAGAATCCAGCATTCGAGTTTTGTCAGGCCGACTACTTCTTAGCTTGGCGCGACGGCAAGATAGTAGGTCGCGTGGCAGCAATCATCAACGCCAGAGCCAATGAAACGTGGGGCAAAAAGGCCGTTCGCTTTGGCTGGATAGATTTCATTGACGACGAGGAGGTCTCGCAGCAACTCATTGAGGCCGTGAGCGCATGGGGGCGCGAGCGAGGCATGACCGAAATCGAAGGACCATTAGGCTTCACAGACATGGATGCCGAGGGTATGCTCATCGAAGGTTTTGAAGAACTCTCAACCATGGCTACCATCTATAACCATCCTTACTATGCCAAGCACATGGAGCGTTTGGGCTTTGTCAAAGCGGCTGACTGGGTGGAACGCAAGATTTATATCCCTGATGCTATTCCCGAGAAGCACCAACGCATAGCCGACATTGTCAAGAAGAAATACGGCCTGCACGTACGCAAGCTCCACAACAAGAAAGAGGCATACGAGAACAACACTGCTCGTCGCATTTTTGAGCTCATCAACGAAGCCTTTGCGCCACTCTATGGCTACTCGCGCATGACCGACCGACAGATTGACCTCTACGTGCGCACCTTCATTCCTATTCTCGACCTGCGCATGGTGACCATCGTTGAGGACGAGCAGGGAGAAATCATCGCAGCGGGTATATCCATGCCGTCTATGAGTCGTGCCCTTCAGAAAGCGCATGGCAAACTCTTCCCCTTCGGGTGGTGGCACCTGCTTTCTGCGCTCAAATGGAAGCGCGACGAGATGTTAGACCTGCTGCTGATAGCTGTACGCCCCGACTTTCAGGGCAAAGGAGCGAATGCACTCCTCTTCACCGACCTCATACCCGTATATCAGAAACTCGGATTCAAGTATGCCGAGAGCAACGTAGAGCTGGAACTCAACAACAAGGTGCAGAGCCAGTGGCAATACTTCGAGAACGAGCAGCACAAACGCCGCCGTTGTTTCACCAAGACGCTCTAAGCATCTTGCACACAAGGTATAGTTTTCCATAAACTTATTCTTAAATCCATCCATTCACTTATGAAAAATCTATCAACCTTAGCATTGCTATTGCTATCAAGCGTGTTGCCCTACGTCTTCGCTTCGTGTAGTTCGGACGACGATGGCTCAGGTGAGCCCAAGGACGCGGCCTATACTATGGAGAATGTCAAGAACAAACTTCTTCCAGGTATTTGGTTCGACGGCAAGGACTGGCTACGGCTCAACGAAGATGGCACGACAGACGAATGTGTATTCGTATACGACCCTGGCGTGGAGGACTATGAGACAGCCTACAACATTGGGACTTGGACGTTCTCCGCTGGCATCGACGACAGCCAAGCCTATCATGGCACATTGCGGTTGAAGGACAAAAAAACCGCCGCGACCCGAACGCTGCAATATCGCTTCGTAAATAAAGACAAAATCGAAATCACCGACACGGACGCATCGAAGACCAGCACTTGGACGCGCGCTAAGTGGCCCACTTGGGACAATACGGGTCAAGCGCTTAACTCTGTTCCCAATGAAGTCGCAATGATCGAAGGACAGTGGATTTGTTCACAAGAGCTTCACGAACTATTTCAGTCCAGCAATGCCCTGAGTTTTACATTCTCTTCGGTTTTAGCGAAGTACACCGACGAACCGCTGCGTCTACAGATTTCTGAAACCCCCAACCAATTCTTCGTGTTGCTACATTTTGGTGACATCTCGCCCAAGGACGAAATATATCCCTCACTCAAAGATTATATAGGTAAGTGGATGGCATTCTATGGCGGCGAGCTTAGGTGGTATAGAACGAACAAGACCAATGGTCTGTTCAATATCGTCATGCCAACTATATCAGCAGACTATAAGCTCCCTGTGCAGTACACTCACTTAGGCGACAAGGGCGTATACATCAGCCCCCGTACTGAAAATAAGACGGCGGAAACCCCCGATGGGTGGTACTTCCTCAAGAAGGCAACCACTCCCGTGGAGTACGAAGTGTTCACGTTCACACTCTAAATTTTTAGACCAAATAAACAAATTTTCGCGCCACTTTTTCCTAAAAGTTCGAGGTGGGTTGCACACGATTTTTTCTGCGCAAAACGAAGTGAGGATATGCTAAATTCATTATCTTTGCAAAGGAGAAAAACAAACCCCTCTCAGTAGGCCGCGAAAACGCCGTCAAAAGGGCATAAAACTACCTCGGTATGTAGTATTTCCTACATGCCGAGGTAGTTTTTTTTACATGCCTATGTAGTTTTTTCTGCGTCCAAGGTCGCTATTTTTACCTCCGACAGGGTCGTTTTTGCGGGCTTTTCCACATTTTTGATGTCAAATCAAGGCACGCGCATCACCATTTTCAGAGACCATCCCCCCTGTTTTTTTTACTTATAGCTCAATTGTAACCTGCGATTTGAGCGAAAGGTTAAAACACTCATTGTGGGTTGCACGTGTTTTCAGCGCGTTTGCTTTTCGCGATATAGAGTTTTTGCTTACTTTTGCATCTGTCCGCACACGCCTGTAGCGTGCGTGAGATACTGTGTGAACATTGTTTTTGTAACGATATACGCCTCTTGCACCTATGAAGAACCTCCTCGTCCTCCTTGTCTCCTTGTTGCCGTTGACACTATTGGCTCAGCGCGCAGATCTCTTGCCCGCTCAAAACCTCAGCAAGTGGAATATTCCAGCGGGAAACTACAGCGGCATCACCGCACTTGGCAACGACCGCTACGCCGTGGTGAGCGACAAAGACAGTGCAGATGGATTTCATATCTTTCACATTGAGATAGCACCCTCTACGGGTGTGATCACCAGCGTGAGCGATGAAGGATTTTTTGCCAACCCCCATCCTCAACGCGCGTGGCAAGGTTGGAGCAGCCGCGACTGCGAAGGCATAGCCTATCACCCCGGTGGTAGCCTATTCATCAGCGGTGAGGGCGACCAAGAGATTTGGGAGTATACCCTGCGCGGCCTACCCACGGGGCGCAAGTTGGCCGTTCCGTCGATTTTTGCCAAAGACAAGATTGTGGGCAACATGGGTTTTGAAGCCCTGTGCTATGACAGTACGAGCCACCTCTTTTGGACCACCACCGAGACAACGCTACCCGCTGACGGCTTGTATGTGACGGCGCGCACGCCGAGTGTTATCAATGTGCTTCGTTTCCAGAGTTTTGGCGACAATCTCCAACCCGCGAAGCAGTATGCCTACCGCATGGATGTGGGACGCACCAGAAAGGACGGACGAAACTATGTATACGGCGTGAGCGGCATGTGTGCCTATGGCGATGGCAGGCTCATCGTAGTGGAGAGAGAGCTGAACGTGACGAAAAGCTATATAGGCAGTGAAGCCGTTACCAAGATTTATTTAGCCGACCCGCGTGGTGCTACAGCTGTGAACGACTCTACCGACATCCAGCATTTAGCTCCTGGAGATTATGTGCCCAAGCGCCTTCTCACCTCTTTCACGACAAAGATACAGCCATTCCACATCGATTGGGCCAACTTTGAGGGCATTTGTCCTGGGCCGCAGCTTGAGGGAGGACGTCGCACCCTGCTCCTTATCAACGACTCACAAAATCGTGCTGGCAATCGTTTGGCACGGCTCAAGGATTATCTCAAAGTAGTCGTACTCTATCCCTAATCGTTTGTAGGAAGATACACCGATTTCCATCAGTCGGAAGACGCTCTGCGCCGTAACAATTCTTGACGCAGCTCCTCGGTCTCTGCTGCGAATTGCTGCCACGTAGCCGACGTGGCGTCCTTAGGCCGATGCGCCAAGCGTCGTTCCAGTTTTTTCCAATCACTCGAAAAGTCGCGCATGGCCTGCGTGAAAGTACAGGCTGCAAACTGCTCAGCGATGTAGTCGGCGGCTACAGGCGAGACGTGAAGCATGTCGGCAGCGTAGAATCTATAGTCTCGCAATTCGTCGAGCACTATCTCGTAGGCCGGGAAATAAAAACAACGCGCATCGCGCTGGCAGAGTTCAGCGACGGCCAACAAGAGCGTGGCCTTGGAGAGTTGGCTCTCGTGCATCCCATATTTGGCATAGCGATAAGGACTAACGGTGAAAACTATTTGTAGCTCAGCAGGCAGTTCGTCGAGCAGTTTTTGCCACGAATCAACAATCTGAGCCACGTTCCATACCTCCTCGTCAAAAGCAGACTGAGGCTGTTTGTGGCAGTTCGTCACGACCATGCCAGTCGCTCTGTGTCGGTACAAATGATTTGTGCCTAACGTCACACAGAGTACCCGTGCCTTTCTTAGCGCTTCTATGCCCTCCTGGTCGCGCTGCAGACTGATGGTGCTACATGCCTCGAGGCTCTTGGCATCGCTGGAGCTATCTTGTAGGTGATTGTGCCAAAGCCCCTCAGTCCCTTGATAGAGCATCTGCGAGAGAGGCTCACCCACATCGTCGGAGTGCGTATCTCTCAGCGCTGCGTTCCAGCGCGATACAGTCAGGCGGATACTCTCCATATTATATAATGTACCCACAGGATTGATGGTGGCAGAAACACCTAAGCGCTTCAAGCGTTGACCTACTTCATCGGCAAAGCAAGAACCCAAAAACAGGCAATGCGTCTGAGGAGATAGCTCTACAAAAGGCTTAGGCAGAGAGACAGGTGTGCGAAAATGGAACTGCATAGTACGAACAGAAAGAAGCCGAGCCAGTCAATAGCTCAGACTGCATGCAAAGATAAGGTTAAACCCCCATCATTCTTCAGCGCGAGCCATTTTTCTTTGTGATTTCTTCTATTTAGGTGATAGCGCATTCCTTTCCGCATCTCTTTTGCACGAAAAGCAGTAGATTTTGTTCGATTTTGTCAATGCTTTGCTAAAAATGTCCTATTTTTGCCCAGTGAATGACAACGAAGAAGCCCTAAGTTTCCTTTCCCGCAAGGAGAGAGCAACGTGGTCATCGTAGTCTTCCTAACCACCAACATGCAACGTTTTTTGTGATGAGTTCAAGGTCAAAAAGCAGTTTTTGGGATGGCTGTCTCTGTATATCAGGATTTGTGACTTTCATCATAGGATTGTTGATAGTCGCTTTCGGCATCATAGACGGCTGCCAGGAAGACCATGCATTCTATCAGCGCCAAAGAGACTACTATGCGCTGGATAGCTTGCGCGAAACCGTAGGTGCAGCCTTGCAAACGCAGATAGACAGTCTCCTCACGCTCAGCCTGGCGGCACAGGAAGCAGGCGATACACTCACCGAGGAGCTGCTCGCGCTTCAGATAGATAGTATCGAAGTCACCGAAGACTATCAAACACTTGTCGCCCAGAAACCGCCTCCGCAAGGGTTTTCCTTGGCTTACGTCATAACCATCATCTGCGTAATCATCGGTTTGCCGTTCATCTTTGTGGGACTCGTTCTCATCATATTGTGGGTAGCGCGCAGAAAGGATGCCAAGAAACGTCCTCTACAAGACTACACAAACTACAACGTGTAGCATGATACCTAAGCCAATACGCACAGCATACAAATCAATAAACATTCTTAAATACTTCTTACAACAATGAAAGCAACTAAATTCTTTGCACTCTTAGCAGTGATGATGGCTTTCTCCTTCACGTTCACGGCTTGCGATAGCGAAGCTACGGATGGAGACGTTCCTACAACAGAGGCAGAAGCACGCTCCATGCTTCTCGGACAATGGAAAGCCGCTTTTGGAATCAGTTTGCTCCACGCCAAAGCCTACGACGAATACTATCGTGTGGTTACACCGAGCGAGCTGACTATTATTGGCCACGTGATGAATTCGTGGGGCGACGAATCAGATAAGTACGCACCTTACGCTGGTCAGTACGTGCTGCATCACAAATACCCCATCGTCCGCATCAATATCGACAACACAGATCCCACCAAGGGAACCATCACATACCAGAAAGACGGTGTAGACACCGCACTCAACTTTGAGCGTCTCACTTCCACCAGTGTAGTGTTCACCGACGACGCAAACCTGCGTTCCAGTAAGATTACAGACAAGACCATCACCTACGTGAACAAATAGGAGGAATGATTCTTGATACCCTCCCTGCTTGCGAAGCATACCAAGCAGAGATGGAACATTTGCCTATTTCCCCGCTGGACAAACCTGCACAGTATGCCCAGCGGGGACTTTTGCGTTGAACCATCAGCGCAAAGCGCCGTGCGCTTCGTTTTGCCTGGACAAGAGAAAGCGTGAAGCTCGCCAACGTCCTCCGCATATCGTTAAAAATCTGTAAAACCAGCTGCCATTTTAGGCGTAATCATCCTATTTGCTGTATATTGCTTCGCAAAGTAGGCTAAGGCATGGTTTTACCATCCGAAACAGACACCGTTTGCAGCACTTCTTTCCTGCATGCGTGTAGGCCACACGACCTTTCATTTGAAATACAACTCATTTATTCTTACCACGAGTATGAAAAGACGTCTTTTCCTATTTCTTTTTCTCATCGTCTCTTTGTCAGAGCTTTCTGCACAGAGCTACAACTCCCTCTGGAAGTTAGCCGAACAAGCGATGAACAATGACTTGCCACAGACGGCCTTGGACGTTGTCAAACGCTTGGAGCAAAAGGCACAAAAAGACCGAAACACATCATGGCTCATTCGTGCGTCCTATGCTCGGCTCACCCTTGAGCGCGACATTTCTACAGACAGTATAGCTCCAGGAGTGGCGCGTATACGTTCCTATCGTGACAACGAGACACGTCCGGCAGAGCGTGCCCTGTGGAACCTAACGCTCGGAAATTCGCTGTCGGATTTTAGTTGGCAAGATACCTCCTATCAGCGTCAGGCGATGGAGAGCTACGAGTCGATGTTTGTGGACTTAAATGCCTTGGCAACGGCGCGCACGAAGAACTACAAGCCCATTCTCGAAGAGCAGAAAAACAGCAAATATTTCAACAATGACCTCCTGCATGTCTTAGCCTTCGAGTTCTTGAAGAATACCAAGATTGACCGCAGCAGAAAGCTGTCGCTCCTCTCGCGCCTGATAGACTATTATGGTGCGCAAGGCAATCGCAGTGCAACCTTCCTATGGACGCTCGACAGCATTGAGCGCACCAGTTCAATAAGCTATGACGTAGAACACTCGGCTACCTATGAAAGGTTGAAGAGCCTCATTCGGCAATATCAAGACTTAGACCTCTGTGTGTTGGCCTACATTCAGATGACAGAGATAGCCTACAACAATGCCAAGAACGACAGCCTTCTTACCATCGAATGTCAAGAGGGTATCAGGCGCTACAGCAAACGCCCCGAGGTAGCAGAATTGCGCAACTATCTCGCAGAGATTAACGCCGCAAAACTCTCTATCTCGGACATCCCTGAAGTGGTTTATCCCAACGAGAGCTACTCAGCTCGTCTCATTTTCAAAGCCAAAACCAACTGCGAACTACGCATCTATCGACTTGATGATTATTCAGCCCTTGATGGTCTCACGGATGTGAAATGGAGTACGTTGCCACGTACCTTGGTGCGCACCTATTCTTATCAAGTACAAGAGCGTCCGCCCTATCTCTATAAAGACACTACCGTGCGACTGGTTAGTCCAGAACAACCTGGAGTCTATCTCCTGCGTCTCTATGATGGCGACAAGGAACATGATGCTTCTATCATTGCTTGCACCCGCTTGAAACAAGTAAACCTATCGATGGGCAATGGCATCACGAGAATCGCTATCGTAGATGCCATGAGTGGCGCACCCATTACTTCTACCCGCATGAAGGTGAAGAAGTCCAGCCAAAACAGATACACAGATGTGCTGCCCGATAGCGCAGGCTACTATACATTTAGCGACAAGACATACACCCGCTATAGTGCATTCGTCTATACAGACGACGATCAGGCTATGCCCGTATTTTCCTTTACGAATAACGACAGAGGGGGTTCGAGCAGCTATGCCGTGACGCAACTGAGAATATTCACCGATCGAGGAATATATCGTCCGGGACAAGACGTTATTGTAGGTGGTTTTCTAAGTAAGCAACTCGACGACGACATACACGCAGTACCCCACACCAAGATTCAAGTACGCCTGTATGATAGCAACTATAAGATGGTTTCGCAACAAGAGACCCAGACCGACGAGTTCGGTAGCTTTAGCGCGAACTTTACGCTTCCACAAAGTGTTTTGCCTGGTACATTCTCGCTGTTAGCCATGTCCGATTCCTACCAAAGTCGGATGAGCATTGAGGTGCAAGAATATAAACGTCCCACATTCACCGTTACATTTGACCCCGTCACCGAAACCTACGCATGGGGTGACACGCTGACGGTTACAGGTGTGGCCAAGACCTACAGTGGGCTACCTGTTGATGGCGCGCGCGTTCACTTCGAGACCAATCGCTATGAGTACCTTTATTGGTTTAGGCGTGGTGACGAGAGTGCAAACATGATAGCAATAGGCGACACAGTGACCGACAGTGAGGGACGTTTCAGTATTCCTGTGGTACTCCGTGGCGGTGAAGGTTCGTATTATCGTCATGCTTTCCAAACGCGTGTAGATGTAACCTCCCAAAATGGAGAGACCCAGAGCGAACGACAAATGGCATACGTCTCTTCCCAAAAAGCCTACCTCAATGTAGATTGGCCCGAGTTGGTTTGTTTTGAACGCTCAGAAGGTGTCCAAGTGCAATTTGCTAACACACAGGGCTATCCTATCGAAGCAACAGCCGTGGTGCATGTGATGGCGCGTGATACCGAATTCCTCTGCGACAGCGTACGCACGGGTGAAACCTACACGATATCGCGAGAGCAACTCCCTATGTCAGGGAAATATACCATCAAGACGACAGTAGAGTACGAAGGAGACGTATACGAACGTACTTCGACTGTGACTTTCTTCTCCGAAAACGATACAAGCCCCGTGACCGACGATGTTTGTTGGTATAACATACGTGAGAGTGCGCAGGGCGACACCGTCTACGTCATCATAGGCTCTCCAGCCAAAGATGTGACGATGTTCTACGACATAGCGAATAACAGAGACATCGTGAGCAGCCAGCTCGTTCATTTCAGCGACTCACTTCTTCACTTCACCGTGGCTTGGAAGCCAGAATATGGCGATGCGGCCAAAGTGTTGTTTGCCTTTGTGAAGAACGGGAAGCTATATAGTCAGACAGCCTCCGTGCAAAAGCCGCAGCCCGACAAGCGTTTGCAGATAGGATGGCAAACGTTCCGAAGTCGCCTTACGCCAGGTGCGAGCGAGGTATGGAAACTTCGTGTGACACTGCCCGATGGCACACCTGCTAAGGCCTCTATGATGGCACGTCTCTATGACGCATCGCTCGATGCCCTTAGCCCCTACACTTGGAGCTATTATCAGAGCTTCCCGCGTCAGTCCATTTATGCAAGTTGGCAAACAAGTAGTTTCGGAAGATTGAGTTTGAAGGGCAACTATCCAGTCGAACACCACAATTATCCAGAACTCTTGTTCACGCGCATAGACCCCCTTGTTTTCGACAGATTATTTGTCTATCCTATGAGAGACTATACGGTGGCCTATAGAACGGAACTCGTATCAGAACCCGTCATGGTTCGTTCAATGGCAGCCAACACGGTAGTCATGAGGGAAGAAATGGGGGACGAAGACGCTGGTGAAGGCAGCGAGTCCGACGGTTTGCAGAATGAGGTCGATTTACGTACCAATTTCAGCGAAACAGCCTTCTTCTATCCTACATTGCGCACCGACTCGACAGGTGAAGTAACGATAGCCTTCACACTACCCGAAAGTCTCACGCAGTGGAATTTCCGAGCCTTTGCGCACACAGAAGATATGCGCTATGCTTTTGCTGATACATCGTGTGTGGCACGCAAAGAGTTTATGGTAGAACCCGCTATGCCGCGCTTTGTGCGTGAGGGCGACAAGGCACAGATACCAGTCACCGTACGCAACCTCACGACCCAGCCGCTCGCGGGTACATTGCTCCTGCAAATCTTGGAGCCCGCTACAAACAAACTTATACACAAGGAGACCGTACGATTCTCTACGGCAAAAGAGAGTAATGAAACATACACCTTCTCCATTGATGCCGCGCGCTTTGCCTCTTACGGACTTGTTACAGTACGTGTCACAGGTAGTAGCGGACTTTATGGAGATGGCGAGGAACACAATCTGCCAATTCTCTCGGCTCGTGAGCAGGTTGTAGCTACATTGCCATTCAGTCTCAACAACCATACGGCTCAGACGCTAAGAATAGACACGCTGTGGAGTAAATCTTCGCGTATGGCTTCGCAAGCACTAACGGTAGAAGCTACGAGCAATCCTGCATGGTATGCCGTAACTGCGCTTCCCGTGGTATACGAAAGCACGTGCTACAGTTCTACCACATGGGCAGAGCGTCTCTATGCAGTCATATTGGCACGCTACATCGCCCAAGCCAATCCTGATATAGTGAAAGCTTATAGCGACAGTACACTCTCCGAATGGTCCAGTGTACTTAGCAGAGATGCAGAACTCAGCCAGACTATACTCGAGGAATCACCCTGGTTGCTACAAAGTGAGAGTGAGCAGGCGCGCGCACAGGCCTTGGCCACGCTCTTTGATGATTCCGAAAATGCGCTACGCGAACATGCCGCTCTCGATCAGTTGCGCAAGCTACAAAAGCCAGATGGCTCATGGAGCTGGTGTCCTGGCATGACAGGCAATCTCTATATCACTTCACGTATAGCTGTCATACTGGCACGCTTGCAGTGCTTGGCAGGTTATCAGACCGACATGTTGCCGCGCGCCATGAGCTATATGGAGGACGAACTCTTGAAGTATGTAGAAAAGGCTAAGAAAAAGAAGTTGCAAGGTTGTCCCTACGAATACTTGCGCTATCTGTATGCCGCATCACTCGCCGACCGCAACGCATCGAACAAAGCAGTACGAAATGCTATAGACTATCTCCTCGAACAAATCATTGCCGAATCGGCTTCGGAGGATATGCATACCAAGTCGCTCATGGCTGTAGTGCTTTCCCATTATGACAAAAAAGAACAAGCGGCTATAGTTATTCAGAGCCTGATAGAACATACCACGATAGGCGAACCTACGCGTGGAAGATATTTCGACACCAGGCGTGCCCCGATGTCGTGGAGTAGCTATCGCATTCCTACACATACCAGTACGATGGAAGCCCTCATGCTCACCTCGCCCGAAGTGATGTGGAGCGCAGATGGTAAGTTAGTTGGAGTGCGTGACGATATCATCGCTCAGATGCAACTATGGCTCTTGCAGGCCAAACGTACACAAATGTGGGAGACATCGTCTGCCTCAGTCGATGCTATCTATGCACTTTTGCTCTCAGACGCAGGAAAAGGTTCTGACGAACTCTCGCGCGCTACCACGCCCCTACGCTATACGCTTCAAGACCGAAGAGGACGCATCGTCTCCGTGAATAGTAGTGATCAGGTGGCTGGCGCAGAGACAGCAGGCTACATCAAAGATACCTACACCACAACTCCTCAGGTGGATGCACAAAGCGTTACGCTGCGTGGCTACGACAACACGATAAGCTGGGGAAGCATTTATGCCTCCTATACACTTCCTATAGAAGATGTGGCAGCTGCCAGTCAGGGACTGGGCGTGACACGTCGCCTTGAGGTGCGTCAAGATGGTAAATGGATAGCCTATACGCATGGTCAAACACCACTGCATGTAGGAGACCGCTTGAGAATGGTTTTTACCTTGAGCGCAGACAAAGATTATGATTTCGTGTCGCTACGCACAGGACGCGCTGCCTGCTGTGAACCCGTCAACCGCTTGAGTGGTTATCAATGGAACGAAGCTGGCGGAAGTTATCGCGTGGTACGCGATGCAGATATCATCTTCTATTTCGAGAAGTTAGCGAAAGGTTCTTACACCTTCACCGAAGAACTGCTCATCGACCGCGCTGGCGTATATTCGTTCGCTCCTGCCCGTCTGCAAAGCGTTTATGCACCAGAATTCCAAGGTATCACTACTTCCAGCACCATTCAGGTAGAGAAATAAAGGCGGATATTCTCTGCTATGTGCGATAAGGAGTGTTCTATCCACTTTGCCACCAAGTAGTTGTCTGCAAGACGGCTAACAAGCAAAGTGGGTAGAACACTCCTATTATATAATATATTATGGAGTAGATTCCGAAAAGCTGGGCTTCGCACTGTCAAAGCCTGATTTTGCGAAGAGAATAGACGTTTGTGATTAAAAAACAATAGAAAACGACCCGTAAAAGCCAAAAACGCACGTAAAAAAATTGCTCGCGCAGAATAACTTGCTAATTTTGCGCGATTTTTAAGCGAGTTTATACATTTATTTCTAATTACAAACCCAAGATGAACGTAATTACCAAGACCGTTTCTCTGCCTGATGGTCGTTCCATCAGTATTGAAACAGGCAAATTGGCCAAGCAAGCAGATGGCAGTGTTATGCTGCGTATGAACAACACGATGTTGCTGGCCACCGTTTGTGCGGCAAAAGATGCCGTACCTGGCACAGACTTTATGCCACTACAATGCGACTATCGCGAGAAGTACAGTGCTGCGGGACGTTTCCCCGGCGGATTTACCAAGCGTGAGGGTCGCCCTTCTGACTACGAAATTCTCACTTCACGACTGGTAGACCGCGCTTTGCGCCCACTTTTCCCAAGCGACTACCATGCCGAAGTCTTTGTAAATGTAATCCTTTTCAGCGCTGACGGCGTGGATATTCCCGATGCCTTAGCAGGATTTGCTGCCAGTGCAGCTTTGGCATGCACCGACATTCCTTTTGAAGCACCTATCAGTGAGTGCCGTGTGGCTCGTATCGGTGGAGAGTTTGTGATAAACCCCACGTATAAGCAACTCGAAGAGGCCGATATGGACTTGATGGTCGGTGCTACGGAAGAAAACATCATGATGGTGGAGGGCGAAATGGACGAAGTACCCGAAAGCGCTCTGCTCGAGGCTCTGAAGGCAGCCCACGAAGCCATCAAACCCATGTGTCGTTTGCAAAAAGAACTTGCAAAAGAACTTGGCGTAGACGTGAAGCGCGAATATTGTCACGAAGTAAACGACGAAGCTCTTCGTGAACAAGTAAAGAATGAGTGCTATCAGAGTGCATACGATGTCACAGGGCAGGCTTTAGAAAAACATGCTCGTGCCGAGGCTTTTGAAAAGATTCGCGAAGACTTCAAGGAGCGTTATGCCGCAGCCCATACAGAATTGACCCCTGAAGAATTAGAGGAGAAGAATGGTCTCATCGATCGCTACTATCACGACGTGGAGCGCGATGCTATGCGCCGCTGTATTCTCGATGAGGGCAAACGTCTTGATGGCCGTAAAACAACAGAGATACGTCCTATCTGGTGCGAAGCAGATCCTCTGCCCATTCCCCACGGAAGCGCCATCTTTACACGTGGTGAGACACAAGCCTTAGCAACATGTACGCTGGGTACTAAGCTCGATGAGAAATTGGTAGACGACGTGCTTGACAAGAGCTATATGAAGTTCCTGCTTCACTACAATTTCCCACCATTCTGCACGGGTGAGGCTCGTCCTCAGCGTGGTACTGGTCGTCGCGAAATTGGTCATGGTCACTTGGCTTGGCGCGCCCTCAAAGGTCAGCTTCCTAAAGACTTCCCCTATACCGTTCGTGTGGTAAGCGATGTGCTTGAGAGCAACGGCTCCAGCTCCATGGCTACAACATGTGCTGGCACATTGAGCCTCATGGATGCGGGTGTACCCATCAAAGCACCTGTGAGCGGTATTGCTATGGGACTTATCAAGAATCCTGGTGAGGATAAGTATGCTGTGCTGTCAGATATACTTGGAGATGAAGACCACCTTGGTGATATGGACTTCAAAACCACGGGTACGCTCAAAGGATTGACCGCAACTCAGATGGATATCAAGTGCGATGGCTTGAGCTACGAAATTCTCGAAAAAGCACTTGCACAAGCCAAAGCAGGACGCGAGCATATCCTTGGCGAAATGATGAAGTGCATCGACAAGCCACGCGAAGACTTCAAGCCCCACGTTCCTCGTATCGAAGCATTCGAAATTCCCAAAGAATTTATTGGTGCTGTCATTGGCCCTGGCGGTAAGATTATTCAGGGTATGCAAGAGGAAACAGGCGCAACAATCACCATCGAAGAAGAAGACGGTGTCGGCAAGGTTCAAGTCAGCGCTCCCGATAAAACAAGCATCCAAGCTGCTGTTTCCAAGATTCGTGCTATTGTGGCTGTTCCCGAGGTTGGTGAAGTTTACGATGCTAAGGTAGTAAGCATCATGCCTTACGGTTGCTTCGTAGAATTTATGAGTGGCCGCGAAGGACTGCTTCATATCAGCGAGATTGCATGGAAGCGTCTTGAATCAGTCGAAGAGACTGGCCTCAAAGAGGGTGACCACATCCAAGTGAAACTTCTCGAGATAGACCAGAAGACAGGTAAATATCGCCTCTCTCATCGTGTGCTTGAGGAAAAGCCTGAAGGATGGGAAGAGCGTCCCCGCCGTCCCCGCCGTGAGCGTGACGAACGCGGAGAGCGTCCTCGTCGTGACGAGCGTCGTCCACGCGAAGACCGTCGCTAACTATACCATATAATATAATAATGTGCTGCTATTCTGCATCAGAGAATGGCAGCACGTTTTTTTGGTCTTAGCTAACGTAAACAAGGCTTTCGTTGTAAAGTATGTGTACGAATAGAGTTTATAGATTGTTCTGATAGAAGGTATGCAGGATTCATTGTATATTTGTCGTGCCGCTCAGTATAAAGACGCTTTGCCACTCCTTTGTCCCACTGTAAGTAAAGAATAATTAAGCTATGTCCAATACGATTGACGCGCTCTCCATCTATGTGAAACACTTTGATGCACTGACTACGCGCGAACTCTATGAGATGATTAAGGCACGCTTCAATGTCTTCTATCTCGAACAAGCCATACGCTATCCCGATTTGGATGATGTAGATTATAATGCCTATCATGTTTTAGCTATGCGTGGAGACGCTGTGGTGGCCTATGCTCGGCTTTTTATGGACGAGAAAGATAAGGTATGGTACGCAGGCCGGGTACTCAGTGTCAGTCGCGCTACAGGGCTTGGACGTATGGTGATGGAAAAAGCCGAAGCCTTTATTCGCTCGCATGGGGGCAATATCCTGCGTGTTCACGCACAGATACAAGCCGAATCATTCTATGTGCATTTGGGTTATACACGTTGCTCAGAAGAATTTGTAGAGGCAGATATTTTACATGTGGGTATGCAGAAGCTATTGTGATTGGTTTTTACAAGAATGTTGCTTACGCGAAGTAGGCTGCGGCTCGGCATAGTTCAGCAAAAACTCCGTATTTTGCTTTCCTCTGCTCTCGCCTTGCACTACTTTTGCACTGTGTTGCAGACGAGAGTACTGACTTTACAAAAAAAGTTGGGCTTCGGAATTCCTACTTTCTATATCCACATATCTTATGTTCAAAAAAGAAATCAATTTTGACCGCTTCGTGAGAGGGGCTATATTCCTTATGGTTATAGGTGTGATTTGCTACTTAATAGGCTATCTCAGTAGCGTATTGTTGCCTTTCTTTGTAGCGTGGCTCTTAGCGTATATGCTCTATCCGTTGGTGAACTTTTTGCAACACAAATGTAAACTGCGCTATCGCATCGTGAGCATATTGGTAGCGTTGGCTCTCTTAGTCTGTTTCGTGGTAGGTGTAGGCTATCTGTTTATACCCGCCTTCATCGATGAGTGTACACACATCAAGGAAGTGGCTATAGCATACATCGAACATGGAGCAAACAACACCACCATACCACCAGCCATACAGCAGTTCTTCAACGAACACGCAGGGGAACTCAAGATTGATAAACTGCTGCATCAGCCCGATGTGCAAAGTGCTATCAAAGTGGTTGTGCCCAAAGTGTGGACAGTGGTTTGGAGTACTGCAGGTATTATAATCAATGTCGTCTCTTCGCTGATAGGTTTGCTCTACCTTTTCTTCCTTTTGATGGACTATGAGAAATTCTCCCAAGGCTGGCTTCAATTTGTTCCAGTGAGAAAACGACAATTTGCCTCACAGTTGGCAGACGACGTGCTGCAAGGTATGAGTCGCTACTTCCGTGGCCAGGCCTTGGTTGCGCTGAGCAATGCGGTGATGTTTTCTATCGGTTTCTTACTCATAGGCTTTCCGCTTCCCATAGCACTGGGATTATTTATTGGTATCATCAGTTTTGTACCCTATTTACAATTAGTCGGCTTTGTCCCCGCCACGCTTTTAGCCTTACTTCGTGCCGCAGAGAGTGGTGAGAATTTCTGGATGCTCATAGGTGGTGTTGTTCTTGTGTATATAGTCGTGCAAATATTGCAAGATGTCTTTTTCACGCCGCGTATCATGGGTTCCCTGATGGGACTAAACCCCGCTATTGTGCTACTTTCTTTGTCGGTATGGGGCTATTCTCTTGGTATCATCGGGCTAATCATTGCTCTACCCGTAACGACGCTCATTATCAGCTATTACAAACGATACATCATCGGCCAACGAGCTCAATAGTAGCCCGCCTTGCACTATTGGCTGCGGCTCGGTATCGCTAACTAAAACACACAGTTTTAGCTTAGCGATACTCTCGCCTTGCACTACTTTTCCTACAAAACGCGGGTCTTCTTAGGATTTATTGCTATTTTTGGCCGCAAATACCAAATTGTAATGGCAAAGCTCTACTTGGTGCCAACACC
The DNA here is from genome assembly GCA_017479555.1 of Bacteroidaceae bacterium. Taxonomy (GTDB): domain Bacteria; phylum Bacteroidota; class Bacteroidia; order Bacteroidales; family Bacteroidaceae; genus Alloprevotella. Next base: position 40,723 of record JAFVCB010000054.1, read on the forward strand.
TGTTGGAAATTTAGACGACATCACTTTGCGAGCCATAAAAGTGCTTCGCAAAGTAGACTTGGTGTTGGCCGAAGATACACGCCGTGCAGGAATGTTACTGAAACATATTGGTGTGGAGGCTCGCCTGCTTTCCCATCATAAATTCAATGAACACTTAACGGCTAAGATGCTTGCTACACGTATTGCCGCTGGCGAAGAAATGGCTCTTGTGACCGATGCGGGTACACCGGGCATTAGCGACCCAGGTTTCTTATTGGTACGCGAAGCTGTGTCACAGGGCATTGTTGTTGAATGTTTGCCTGGTGCCACGGCCTTTGTTCCAGCATTGGTCTGTTCCGCTCTTCCCTGTGAGCGTTTTGCCTTTGAGGGCTTTTTGCCGCAGAAGAAAGGTCGTATGACGCGCATACAAGCCTTGATGGACGAAGAGCGAACGATGATTTTCTACGAATCGCCCCATCGTCTCTGCCGTCTGCTCCAAGAACTGGCACAGGCCTTTGGCGATGAGCGTCAGGCAGCTGTGTCGCGCGAGATTAGTAAACTGCATGAAGAGACGCAGCGTGGTACGCTATCCGAGCTGCATCAATACTATACCGCTACGCCGCCTAAAGGTGAAATAGTGGTCTGCGTGGAGGGGCTAAACCGAAAACGAAAAGTCAAGGACAAGCCCACTGATTAAACCATTGAAAGCTCGTAGTTTCTAAATAGTAGATGCCATTAGCTTCGCTGTGGCTAAAACCAAACATTGACTATACAAGTGTCAAATAATTATTTCAAAATTACATAATGATGAAAACATTTAATCTCTTTCTCTTAACGCTCGTTGCTGCGTTGGCTTTCTCCTGCCAACCCAAGAATGGTGAAGCTACAGATGCCACCATCGACTCTTTGCGTCAGGCTTTGGCCGAGTCCAAAAACGAGTCCAGCGATTTAATGGGTACGATTGATGCCATTCAGGAAGGATTTCGCATGATTAGCGAAGCCGAGGGCGAAGTTACGGAGATGCGTGCCGAGGGTGCTGCTGCCAATCGAGATTCTATCATATCCAAGATGGCTGCTTTGCAACAGCGCTTGCAACAGAATCGTGAGCTTATCGCCAACCTCCAAGAGCAACTTCGCAAAGCTACACAGACCGACGAAACGACGCGTCGCACCTTTGAGAATATGATTGCTCAATTCCAGCGTCAGTTGGAGGAGAAACAACAAACGATTGAAGCCTTGCAGCAAGCCATTGAGCAACGCGATGCTACGATAGCCAGCCAGCAAGGACAAATCAGTGAACTTAATACCACCACACAGCGTCAGCAGTCGCAAATCTCGGATTTGCAAGAGAGCGGTGCGCGTCAGAGCCAGCAGATACAACAGCAGCGTCAAGCCATTGAGGAAGGACAACGCACATCAGCAGCTCAAGCGCAGGAAATCGCTCGCCAAGACGCTGAGATGAACACAGCCTACTACGTCTTTGGTACGAAGAAAGAGCTGAAAGCACAAAACATCCTCAGCAGTGGTGAGGTGCTACGCTCTGCGGGTTTCAATCGCGATTATTTCACGAAGATTGACATTCGCACCACGAAAGTCATCAACCTCTACTCTAAGCGTGCTCAGCTCTTGACTAATCACCCCGCAGGCTCTTACGTGTTGGAAAAAGATGCGCAAAAGAAGTATGTGCTTCGCATCACCAACCCGCAGTCTTTCTGGAGTACCAGTAAGTATTTGGTTATTGTCGTCAAATAACGGCCTATCCTCTTCTCTTTCCTAACTTCTACCAACCTCAATATTATGAAGAAATACACCTTGATACTCTTAGCCGTGGTGCTGATGTGCCAAAGTTGCACCAACCTCAATCAGTTCTATGGTGCAGCTACAGGCAGTAGCCTTGGCGGTATGTTCGGTTCGGCTATCGGCGGTTTGATGGGTGGCCCACGTGGTTCGGATACAGGAACGGTAATCGGTATGGTAGCTGGCGGCATCGCTGGTGCAGCGGCTTCTTCGAGCCGTTCAGATTACTCCTCTTCCACGCGCGAGCGTGCCTATACCGATGAGGTGGCCTACGACTATACACCCCAGACGCACTATAGTTCTTCAACCTATAGAGACTTGGTGGTGCGAGACGTTACGTTCAATGATGAGAATGGCAATCACAGCTTAGACAGTCGTGAGCGTGCCTACATCATCATAGATATCTTCAATGAGGGACGTTCCACAGCCCACGATGTAGCCCCTCTCATCACTTCTGACAATCGTCGCATCGTGATTTCTCCTACTGCCATCATCAGCACACTGCCTGGTGGACGTGGCGCACGCTACAAAGCCGCAGTAACTTCGCGTGGCCATCTCAAGAATGGCATCGCAAGTTTCACTGTCAGCTTTGATGGAGGCCGCACTGTGGCTAAACACTTTACGATAAAAACACGCAAATAACACACTATGAATTGGATTGTAGACCTTGTCACAGATACAAATTCTTTAGCACACATCATCATCCTTTTTTCGTTGGTCATATCAGCGGGTATGGCTTTGGGTAAAGTCAAGTTCGGCGGTATCGCTCTCGGGGCTACCTTCGTTCTCTTCGTAGGCATTTTGATAGGGCATATCTATACGGCTACGGGCTTGGCCAACGAAGACAACCTTGCAGCGCCTGCTCAGGTGCTGAGTTTCATACAAGACTTCGGACTCATACTTTTTGTTTATTGTATAGGTCTACAGGTCGGCCCTGGCTTCTTCCATAGTTTCAAGACGGGCGGTGGCTTGCAGATGAACTACATAGCCATAGGCATAGTTCTGCTCAACGTGGCTACGATGTTAGGACTTTACTACCTCGTTTTTGCACCGCGCGGTGATGCCAAGGATCTGCCTATGATGGTCGGCGTACTCTATGGTGCTGTGACCAATACCCCTGGTCTCGGAGCTGCCCAAGAGGCCTTGAAGTCTTTCCCCAATCTGGATATGGGTGGGTTGAATATTGCTTCGGGATATGCCTGTGCCTATCCGCTTGGTGTAGTAGGCATCATCGGCGCGACGATAGCCCTGCGCTTCATCTGTCGCATCTCGCTCAAAGACGAGGAAGATGCCATCCGTCAGGCGCAAGAGGAAAACCCACATGCCAAGCCCCATCGCATGACGCTCAAGGTCACCAATCATAGTATTCATGGCAAGAAACTCTCTCAGATAAGAGAATTTTTGGGTCGCACCTTTGTCTGCACGCGTATGCAAGACGTTCAGGGCAACTTCGTAGCTCCAGGCCACGATACGCTTGTGGAGTATGGCTCATTGCTCAACTTGGTATGCGCTGAGGACGATGCTGAGGCCGTAACGGCTTTCATCGGCGAAGTGGTTGAGGGTATAGACTGGAAAGAAGAGAAAGCCCCCATCATCTCGCGCCGCATACTGGTTACGCAGAGCAATGTACAGGGCAAAACGTTTGGACAGATGCACTTCAGCAGCGTTTATGGTGTCAATGTCACTCGCATCACCCGACAGGGAATGGAGTTGTTTGCCGACCGTGCCCTCCGCATTCAGATTGGCGACCGATTGTTGGTAGCTGGTAGCCGCGACGATGTAGACCGCGTAGAGCGCGTGTTGGGCAACAGCGTGAAACGATTGGATCACCCCAACATTGGTGCCATATTCCTTGGTATTCTGATAGGTATCATTTGTGGTACATTGCCCCTCGCACTGCCTGGCATGAGCGTGCCTTTGAAATTGGGCTTAGCAGGCGGACCGCTGGTTGTCGCTATCCTCATCGGTGCATATAGCTATAAGTTCCACCTCAATACCTACATGACCAGTGGTGCTAACCTCTTCATTCGCGAATTAGGCCTATCGCTCTTCCTTGCAGCTGTAGGTATCAAGGCGGGTAGCACATTCTGGAACACCGTCACACAGGGCGACGGACTGATATATGTCTGGACAGGCTTCATCATCACCGTCTTGCCGCTGCTCATCATGGGATTTATCGCGCGCAAGGTGTATAAGTTCAACTACTTCACCCTCATGGGTATCATTGCTGGAAGCACCACCGATCCCCCCGCACTGGGCTATGCCAACCAGACGGCGGGCAACGATGCGCCCAGCGTAGGATACAGCACGGTATATCCACTCTCCATGTTCCTGCGCATACTCTTTGCTCAGGCCATCATCTTGTTCCTCTGTTCCTAATGATGTATCATGCTCAAAGGGATTTCTCCTCTGCTCTCGCCTGAATTGCTCAAGGTACTCGCTGAGATGGGACACGGCGACGAGATAGTACTCTCCGATGCCCATTTCCCTGCCCACTCGTTGGGCGTGGAGCGTGTCATACGTGCCGACGGGCTACGTGTAGCCCCGCTTCTGCAAGCTATTCTGCCCCTCTTTGAACTCGATGCCTACGTTGAGTACCCGCTCGTCACGATGGCACCCGTGCCAGGCGACACGCTCGACCCTGCCGTGGAGGCAAGCTATTTAGCTGTGGTTCGTCAGACCAATCCGCAGATTGCGCAGTTTGGACGCGAAGAGCGATTTGATTTCTACCAACGTGCCAAGCAGGCCTATGCCATCGTGGTTACAGGCGAGACGGCCAAGTATGGCAACATCATCCTCAAAAAAGGAGTAACTCCCGTAGATTAGCAACGGAACATCCTATTGCATACCTAACGAAATGAAGCGACTAACCTTTTTCCTCCTCACTCTCTGTTCACTCGTGGCTATGGCGCAGCAAAACCAAGAAGTGCGCCGTATCAAAGGGGCTTTCCTCTTTCCCGAATTCCGTCATGCCAAGGTGCTACAGACCTTCGGGCGTCATGTCGAAGTGGAGCAGGCCAATATCGCTATCAACAAAGGCAACTTCGTCTTCCTCCAAGGCGATAGCGTCCTCATTCCTACCAACAGCAGCATCCTCGGTGTGGAGTTCGACAGTTTGCACGTTTATATGCGTGTCGAAGGCATGGTGATGGGGCGTGTGTTGGCTTCGGAGAACTACAACAATCTGCTCTGTGTCACCACGGTCGATCGTGAAATGCTCACCGAAGAGACCAACCGTTCCACGGCGATGGCCTTCCTATCTATGGAGTCTGGCCAGTTTGCTGACTACGACATGTTCGACCGCGATGAGGGCTATCCGCTTTGCGATGCCTACTATTTCAGTGTCAAGGGCAAAGTCATCCCTGCCAACGAGCGCATCGTGAAGAGTTATATTGCGCCCAACAAGAAAGCGGAGTTCAAGAAACTGATGAACGACCGCTGGTGGAGCTGGCGCGATGCCGAGAGCTTGGCTCAGTTGCTCGCCCTCTTTCCTTAGTCGTCTGCTACGCGGAGTTCCATGCTCCGTTTTCCCTCTCATCTTTTCCTAACCCCGTAGCGCGTATGAACACATTCGGCACACTCCTTCGACTGACCACCTATGGCGAGAGCCATGGCCCAGCCATCGGCGGCGTACTCGACGGTATGCCCCCTGGCGTACCTATCGACGAAGCCTTTGTGCAGGCAGAGTTGGCACGTCGCAGGCCAGGACAGAGCGACCTCACTACCGCGCGCCACGAAGACGACAGCGTGGAGCTGCTCAGCGGTATTTTCGAGGGCAAGAGTACAGGCACACCCATCGGCTTTGTCATTCGCAACAAAGACCACCATAGCACTGACTACGCTAACCTCGCGCAGGTGTTTCGTCCCTCACATGCCGACTTCACGTATACCGCCAAGTATGGTGTGCGCGACTATCGTGGTGGCGGCCGAACCTCAGCCCGTGAGACAGCCAGTAGGGTAGTGGGAGGAGCGTTGGCCAAGCTCGCCTTGAAGCTCCACGGCATCACCGTGCAGGCCTACACCTCGCAGGTCGGCTCTCTCGTGTTGCCTAACGACTATACCGCCTACGACCTCTCGCAAATCGAGACCAACCCTGTGCGTTGCCCCGACGCAGCCTTGGCTGAAGAGATGGCCGCACTCATTCGTCGGGTAAAGGCTGAGGGCGATACCATCGGCGGTGTCGTGACAGGCGTGATACGCGGTCTGCCAGCTGGATTAGGCGAACCCGTTTTCGACAAGTTCCATGCCCGTTTGGGAGCAGCCATGTTGGGCATCAACGCAGTCAAAGGCTTTGAAATCGGCGATGGTTTCCAGATAGCCCAGGCTCGAGGCAGCGAGGTGAACGACCTGTTCTGTGCTGACGAGAGTGGGCATATATCCACCCTCTCCAACCATAGTGGCGGTGTGCAGGGCGGTATCACCAACGGACAAGATGTCGTCTTCCGAGTGGCATTCAAGCCCGTAGCTACGCTCCTGCGCGCACAACCTACGGTGGACCTCAATGGTAAGCCCGTGGAGGTCAAAGCCAAGGGGCGGCACGACCCCTGTGTGGTGCCACGCGCAGTGCCTATCGTCGAGGCTATGGCGGCCATGACAGCCCTCGACTTCCTATTGATGCAGCGCGCCGTCAAGTAATCCCTACGACATATCAAACGCTTACCGACCGCGATAGTCATTTCCGAAAAAGTGACATCGCGGTCGGTTTTTCTGTCTGCCAATGTGCTTCTCATTGCCGTGAATGTGCTAATTTTGCCCTACCGACATTCGTCCGTCAGCCATTGGTATGCATTTTGCTACAATGTATATAGTAGGATATCCAAAGCGCAAAGCCGTGAAGACCCTTGTGTCGCACCAGCGTGTACGCAACCACCAAAAGCAGACCTAACTAACTCTCAATATCTATGAACACCACTCTTTTTTGGGGCATCCTCATGCTCGTCACCGCAGGCATTGAACTCCTGTCTGGAGGCCTCTACATCATTTGCTTCTCCCTCGGCGCCCTCGCCGCAATCCCTTTCGCCGCGTTGGGCTTTGCGCTGGGCTGGCAGATACTCGTGTTTGCACTGGTCTCATTAGCCTCCATCTTCACGCTGCGCCCCATCGCCTATCGCTACCTCCATCGCAAAGATACCGAGCAGGTAGTGAGCAATGCCGATGCCATCATCGGGCGCAACGGCTTTGTGAGCCAGGACATCCCAGCACAAGGCTACGGACGCGTGGCACTTGACGGCGACGACTGGAAAGCACAGAGTGCGCACGAACAACCCCTCGCCAAAGGGCAGCGTGTGCGTATCGTAGCGCGCAAGAGCCTTGTTGTCATCGTAGAACCCTTTTAGCGTTCAACCCCTATCTTTTACCCACGTTCATACATTCACCCCTTAAATTCACCAATAAACTATGGATCCTATTCTAACCTTCCTGCTCGTACTCGTCCTCGTAGTACTCATCGTGATTGCCAAGAGCATTCAGATTATTCCCCAGAGCGAGACACGCATCATCGAACGTCTCGGTCGCTACCACGACACGCTGAACCCCGGCATCAATATCATCATCCCCTTCATCGACCGTGCCAAAGAGATTGTAGCCATACGTAGCGGTCGCTATGTCTATACGTCGGCCATCGACCTGCGTGAGCAAGTTTACGACTTCGATAAGCAAAACGTGATCACCAAGGACAACGTGCAGACCGAAATAAACGCGCTGCTCTACTTCCAAATCGTAGATCCCTTCAAAGCCGTTTATGAGATCAACAACCTACCTAACGCCATCGAGAAGCTCACGCAGACCACCCTGCGTAATATCATAGGCGAACTCGAACTTGACGAAACGCTCACCTCACGCGACACCATCAACACCAAGTTGCGCGCCGTGCTCGACGATGCCACCGACAAGTGGGGCGTAAAGGTCAACCGCGTGGAGCTGCAGGACATCATGCCGCCCGTCACCGTACTCCAAGCCATGGAGAAGCAGATGCAGGCCGAGCGAAACAAGCGTGCACTCATCCTCCAGAGCGAAGGTGAGAAAGCCAGTGCCATCCTCCAGAGTGAAGGTGCCAAAGCCGCTGTCATCAACAAGGCCGAGGCCGAGAAACAAAAGGCTATACTCGAAGCCGAAGGTGAGGCAGAAGCCCGCGTGCGTAAGGCCGAAGCCGAGGCCGTAGCCATTCAGAAAGTCACTGAGGCCGTCGGACAAAGCACCAACCCCGCTAACTATCTGCTCGCACAAAAGTATATCAATATGCTCCAAGAAGTGTCGCAGTCCAGCAAAGGCAGCAAGACCGTCTTCCTCCCCGTCGAAGCTACGAGCACACTCGGTTCGCTCGCTGGCATCAAGGAGCTTTTCAACGACAAAGAATAATCCCCGCCAATTCGTAAAGCATCTATGAAGAAAAATATCGGTAAATACAACGCCGCCTTTCCCACCCCCGTAGTTGTAGTAGGGGCAATGGTCGATGGCCGTCCCAACTGGTTTGAAGTGGCATGGGTAGGCATCGGCGACAGCGACATCATCACGCTGAGCGTCACCCCCACCCACAAGACCTGCGAGGGCATCCGTGCCGAGAAGAAGCTCAGCATAGCCCTCGTCGACCAACCCATGCTCGCCAAAGCCGACTACGTGGGCATCGTCAGCGGCAACAAGGTAGACAAGAGTCAAGTCTTCGACTATCAGGTAGGCCCACTCGGCACACTGCTGCCCAACGAAGCTCCCGTGGTGATGGAGTGCGAACTCATCGACACCTATGCGCAGCACGGCATGAACCTACTCGTGTGCAAGGTGGTGCATACCCACGTCGAAGAAGCCTACCTCGACGACAAAGGTAAGCCCGACTTCCATAA
>JAFVCB010000055.1 GCA_017479555.1 Bacteroidaceae bacterium
AGCACCGTGTCCGCCCTCATAGGCAAAGGCGCTGAAGGTGGCTGCATCGGCAGGCATGATGACCTCGGGGTGCTGCGCGGCGTAGTGCGTCTCGTTGGGCGTGCGATAGATAGGAATTTGCTTGCCCAAGCCCGTGATGAGCTCGCTCTGACTGGCTGCGAGTGTGTCGGCATAGGTGTAGTGCAGCACCTCAGCGGCAAAGGCGCGCTCATCAGCACTGCTCAGCTCACTGCCCAAATAGGCACCGCTCACGAAGATGGACTTGCCCTGCTGGGCGCATCGCGTGAGTTGTTGACGCATGAGGGGCGTGAAGAGCTTGAAGGGGCGCAGGTTGTGAGGCGCATCGCGCTCAAGCCCGCCCACAATGTCGATCATATCGTAGTCAGCAAGATTTAGCGCACCGCTCTCAAATGTTTCGCGACTGCAACTGCTCACGGAGTAAACGCTATTGGCCGCTATGGCACGGGCATGCTCGCTGACAAAGTCGAACGTGTTGCCCGCGAAGATTTTGCCTTGGAGTTCGCTGCCGCTGTATCCCAGTGCATTAGCTCCCTCAGTCCATTCGAGCGAAGTGCTGAAGTTTTTCTGCTTGCCGCAGTAGGAGGCATTGTATCCCCAAGCCACGCCGATGTCGGCATCGAGGTCGAAGCCTTGTCGACCACTGCCCGTGACTCGCGCTGGACCGCTCACACGATTAAAGGCATTGACGATGAGTATGCGCTTTGCAGCTTGCGGCGCACTGTATATAGCGACTTCCTCGCTCGGCAGACTGATGCCTCCGCTGTTGCATGCCGCTACGCGGAAACGAAGTACGTTGCCCGGCTGTATGGCCATCGTGGCACTGGTGCGTCCCGTGATGAGCTGGCCATTGTCGAAACCGCCAGAGCCGTGAGCGGTGTAGAGGATATAGCTTGTGGGCTGCGCGCTGCGCTCGAGCGTATCGGTTGTAGCTTGCCAGGAGAGGGTGACGCTCTTGCCGTCTTTGCTCAGCAAGGCAGAGAGGTTGTGTACGGGCAGAGGCTGCACCACAAAGTCGCTGATGCCATGCTCGTAGTTCACGAAGCGGAGTATACCTTTATATATAGCGCGCGCCATGAGGAATTTGAACCATGGGTCGTGGCCATAGATGAGGTCGCCATAGTTTTGGTGCGACATGGTTTCGAGGATGGACGAAGGCACAGCGGGTGTGCGCGATTCGCCATAGTTCCTGTCCCACATCTCACGCCGCGTCCACCCCTTGGGGAGGGCGCGACTTAGGTCATTGCTCACCGAGTTGAGGAGCATGTTGGCCAAATCCGAGCTGGCTTTGCGCGACAGACCGCTGGGTAGCGTTGTGATGCTGTCGCCCACCGTGGTGGTGCAGATGCCCAATGTGCCATAAATGCTACCGTCGCGCCGTACACCCGCATCGCTATGCACGGCCAACGACATCTCGAAGGGGACAGCCAAACCCTTGCTGGCAGGGAGGTATGCACTGCGACCAGCGAGGAAGTTGCACATCTCGGAGCGCGTGCGTATATCGTCGTTGTAGTCGTTCGAGCCGTCGCCCACGGAGTTGTATACGGACTTGGGCATTCCCGCGAACATGGCGTGGTAGCGTGCGCCCTCTAAGAAGCGCGGCAGTCCGCTGCGCCCTGCACTCCCGCGGCTAACCAGCGATGTGCCACCACCGAGACGCACCGCGTCGGCAGAAACCACGCCTCTTTCAGCACTGAGGGTGCTCAAGGTTATGCGCCCTTGACGGCTCTGACCTTTCTCAAAGAGAAACGTGCCGAGATAGACCCATGTGCCGCCACCCATCTGTTGGTTGACGCGAAACGTGGTGCGTCCGCCAGCGTGGTACACCGTGTAGAGCGCATCGCTCACGCTGTTGGGCAGAGAGGCATAGCTGACGTACACGGCGTATTGCCCCGTGCGCGGCACGACGGGCGTCCATATCGCTTCTGCGCTGTGTCCTCGACGATTGGTGACAGTGGCGATGCGTGCCGTGCCTTTTGTGAAAGGATTGTTGCCCTCGGTGAGCGCACCGCTGAATGGCGCAAAACCGCTCACTGCCGCGTTGCGCCATTGTGCCGTGGTATCTCCCGTTTCCTCGTAAGTGCCGTTGCTCGCTGGCTCATCGTTGTCTACGATGACCATCGACGTTTGGTAGTCGCGCTCGCGTGCTGTACCCACCACTGCACCTGCATTCTCGAGCATAGGATATAGAAAAGGCACTACGATACTCTGCGTGAAGAGATCTTCCGTGGTGCAATAGAGCTGGGGGCGTTGCCACTCCCATTTTCCTTGCTTATAGTAGCGTCCGTGACTGGGTGTGACCATCAGGTGTCGCCCCTCCAATCCATGTTCGGGCAAATAGGGACGCGAGGTGTTTGTCACCCAAGCCGCTCCGTCGTGGTGGCGCGACCCCCAGAGACGGCTCTCGTCGCGTCCCGAGGTGCGAAGGTGGTTGGGAATGTAGGTCTCAATGCTCTGCCCGTCCTTGTCGGTGATGCTCAGCGCATAAGTGTTGTACGGCTGCGGCAGGCGGAGTTGCAACTGTCGCGTCATTTGTGTCACCGACTCGGGGGTGAGAGGTTGCGAACAGAAACTCTCGTTCACCACCACGCGCAACGTTCGCAAGCTATCGTCTACAACCACACGCTCGTAGCCCATCGGCTTGGCAGGACGGTAGCCCTCCACGCGATGATTCGCTATCCAAGTAGCCACTCCGTTCGATACCTCAGCGGGTACGCTTTGGGCAAAGAGCGAAAGGCTCAGCAAGGAACACAGTGAGAACAGACAGGTAGTGAGAAAACGTTTGTAGAGAGGCATGATGGCTTATGATTGATGGGGAATAGTGGCGGAGCAATATTGGCACTCAGAGGATGGAGCGAGACTATAAATAATACTGTACGGCTTCATCGTGCGAGGTCTACCCGTGGAATGGTGAACGGGATGGTGCGAAGCTTAGTGGAATAGTCGGACGGCTTGTAAGGGTTTGCGACCTCAGCCTTAGGCTTTCAGGTTGAGGCTTAGGGCGTGTAGGTTTCAGCCTGTTCTATCTGGAAAAGCCCAGGATGGCGTTCCGTACCCTCAAAAGCCTTGTAGTAGTCCATGATAGCTTGCCAGTCGGCATGAAAGTCTTCGCTGGGCAGCAGCTCACGGGTGCAGACGATGCGTTTGTGCTTGTAGTCGAGCGCAAAGAGCTGGATGGGCAGATGGGCTTTCTTAGCAATGAAATAGA
>JAFVCB010000056.1 GCA_017479555.1 Bacteroidaceae bacterium
AAGAGGTCGTAGCTGAAGTCGGGGAGACCCAACTTGCTGATGGCGTAGAAGGAAAGGGCGATGAAAGGACGAGCCGAACAGTAGTTCGTGAAGTCGAAGGAGTACACATTCTGGTTGGCCTCGGCAGTCCAATCGAGGTGGCTGCTGTACGTCGAGTTGATAAGGTTCGTGTAGCCCGTACTCCAAGAGAAGGTAGAACGATTGTCGTAAGCGTTCTGACGGGTGTTGGTGATGGTGGTGTAGACCGTCTTGTCGTTCTTGGTGAGGTCGCTGGTCACTACACCATTATACAGTTCCGTACCAAAAGCGGCGTGACAGCCGTGTCCCGTGTCGGAGAGTCCGAAGCGCACGGTGTTCCACATGGAGTTGTAGTTGTTCGTGGCCTCGTCGCATGCCGCCCAGTTGAAGTAGGGACGCATCTGATGTTGGTGTCCCCACTCGTGGCTGATACCCCAAACGCTGGCACCGCTTGACTTCAACATCTTGTAGAGGTCAAGACATTCCTCCTGCACGTCGTAGCAGAAGCTGACGCCAAGGTCGCCTTGGAACATGAAGTACTGATAGTTGACATAAGCCAAGGTGCGCGTCTTGGGTACGCGGTTATACTTCTGCAAACCGAGGGCTTCGTGCTCCGAGCCGATGACGTACTCGATGGCGCGGATATACTGGCGGTATCCTTTTTGGGTTCCCGTGGTGGAGAACCATCCGCCACTGCGGGTTGTTGTGCGGCAGTAGTTGTAGAGGGCTTGCGCTTCCCACACCATGTGGGCGTGTTCGGTAAGCACGTCCATGTGCATATTGGGCGCATTCTTACAGAGATTGTGCATCTCGTCGTTGGTAAGGTCGAGACTGAGGTAGCCATTCTCTATACCGTTGAGGAAGTGCATCTTAACGGGAGCGTACTGGTCGTCCTCATCGGCAAAATAGGAAACGTAGGCAAGACCGTTAGAGGGGTCTTCGGTAGCTCCAGAAGAGGCGGAGATGCTATAATCTATAATATTCAGTCCCTCGTGCAGGGGGTAGGAAACAGAGATGGGTCCATAACCACTCGCATTGGGGTCGCCCGTCATCTTCTTACCAGGATACCAAGCATAGATATTGAGATTTAACTTTGCACCCGTAGGTATGGAAGGCACGAGGACGGCAATCTTCGAGTTGTTCTTCACGCTGATACCCGTGACGTTACCCGTACGGTCGTAGTACTTACCGGGGGCGTTCCATTCCTCACTGATGACTTCTGGGTCTTTATAGCAGTAAGCAGTGTGCACGCGGAACTTGGTGCTATATCCACCGTCGAAGATAGCCTGCGCCAAGGACTTGATGAAGCTGTTGCTGACAGCATCGATGGTTGCCTGTGTCACACTGCTCTTGAGCGTTGTCCAAAGATTATCAGCAAAGAGAGCTTCTCCGTCTGAGGAGCTTGAGGTGTTGCGCTTACCTATTGTAAACTCGGCACAGCTGGCGTGGTTGTTGTAACCCGTGGATACGACGGCACGGATGTAGCGCGCATTGACGGCAGTGAAGTCTACCGAAGAGGCCACTGTACTCATGCCGAAGTCGTACGTACCGATTGTAGTCCAAGAACTGTTGTTGGTAGAGTACTGCAAGGTGAACCTGCCCCAGTTACCGTTCCTATTGCCATCCGAGCGGGGCACGTAGGTGATGTAGTCCACGCTCTTGCTTGAGCCTAAGTCCCACGTGGCTGTAACCGTTCCGCTGGCCAGAGCTTGTCCGCTGCCATAATTAGTATGCCAGAAGGTGCTTTGGTTGCCATCGTAGGAGTTTTTGAAAGGACTCTCAGAGGCATTCGAGCCGGTCGTACCCGAGGAAATGGTGTACTTCGTGTCCTCATAGGTGGACAAAGCCGCACCGCTGTACTCGTCGCCTGTCTGCGAGATGTAGAAGTTTTGTTCCACATCCTCTGCAGCACTTCCCTTGATGGTGATGGTGCCGTAGCGTGTGGAAGGCGTACTATTCGTAGCCACGTGTACGCAGAGTGTGGTGCCAGAGAGTGTGGCCGTGAGCCAACCCGAAGCATCTGTGGAAACCGTGGCCGAGAGCGTGCCAGCGTTTTTGGCCGTGATGTCGTAGTACATCGTACGCTCTGCATTACCCAAGGTACGCGAGTGGGGTGCTTCAATGATTACCTCCGTTTGAGCCAGCATGGGCTGGGCAAGCTGGGGAGCTATAAGCAATAGTCCCAACAGCAGTAGGCTGTAAAATCTTTGCATATCAGTAAGTATGAATTTTGTTCGTTTCGTTAGGCTTTTGCTCCTCAAGGCATAGCAAGCATACAAGCTTCGCATGGCCATGCGTATAGCTGACGGCGAAAGTACGATTAAGATGAGATGATGAGCTATACGCTGGAGCAGAAATGTGACTTAAGTTTAGACTTTGTGCTTTTTAGGGCTTATTTATCCCACGGAAAAATACCACGTTCAGCACTCGAGGTGAGATCTTCATCCTCGGAGGCCCAGTCTAAGTCTTGCTTACGCGTCCACTGGTCATCACTCCCATTCCCTTTGCTGCCATCAATGATAAAGGCCAAGCCATCTTGGGCAAGTAGAGAAATAATCGTGCATTCAGGACGCACGTAGGTCGAATGTTGTGTTGTTGACATAACGGCTATTATTGATCAAGGTTGAGTTTGCAGCACTAAAAAAGCCCGTCAGCAGAAAGCGATTTCACAGTTCTTTCTACTAACGGGTTGATGCGTGTACTATATATATAATATGGAGTGCTCCACTTGCTGGATGGAACAAGCGCAGACTGCAGATATGAGCATGTCTCTACAATAGTCTGAAAGCACGCTACAATGCTGTATTTCAGCAGATAAAATGGGGGGGGCAAGAGAAAAGCGCGCATACAGTTAAAGCCATCAGCGGCTCTCTGAAGCACATTTAGGCCTATTCTGAAATCGATGCCTATACCTCTTGGAAACATATTGTTATTGCTGTCGTACGCTAAAAACGAAACTAAGTCCTATTTCGGCCGCGAAAATATGTTTTCTCCATGAAATACAAGCATAATTCTCCAAAAAAAATCTTGAATTTGGCAAGAAGAGTTAGCAAATTGTCACGGGACGACGGAGCAGCAAAGGGATTGCGTTGTAGAAAGCGGAATGCAACAGGTATTTAGTGCGCGAAATCAAACGCCCTCAGAGGGGGATTTTTATCTGAATATGCAGCCATACCACTTGTATGTTCTGCCGCCCCGTCGGGGCTTGTTTTGTGGTGGCGGCATTACACAGGGGTTGCGCTCCCGTTGGTCGCTTCACCCCTGCCTATGGTCTGCCGCCCCTTTGGGGCTTGCGCTACGCGATTGGACGAGGGCATATATAAGAGGCTGTGTCATAATAGAAGAAGACGCCCAAATGGGCGAAAGCGCACTCAATGAATTGTGACACACCCTCGAAAGACCTTAGGCAGGGGTGGATACAGCGAAGCGGAATGTAACCCCTGTGTCAGCAGAGAAACCGCACAAATAACACGGCACATTGGGACACTCATTGATGACTGGATGCCAACAATTACGTCCAATGTTCACAAATCCTGATGCCAAGTAAAAAAAGCAAAGAGCAAACAAGTCCGTTGGCTCGTTTGCTCTTTGTGAAGTACGCATGTGATGGGTGAATATCACACGCACCATGTTGTTTTGCGGCTCGCGCTACTCCATAGCGGGGCTGCGAGGCTGTGTCGCTTTGTCGGGCGAGGGTGTGCCTAAGTTAGCGCACCACTTTCTTACCATCTATGATGTAAATGCCGTGCTGCGTGGGCGCGATTACCCTACGGCCTTGCACATCGTAGATATTGGTTGTAGCGTTCGGGGCAGTGATTGAAGGAATGGCTGTGGACACGTCACCCATCAAGGTGAAGAGCCAACGGCTACCTACATCGCTCAGTGAGTTGCCGCTGTAGGTCATCACGCACCAAGCCATGTTCACTGCGTCGCCACGGCTGCTGCCACGGTCGCACATCAGGTCGCCCGAGATTTGCAGACCGTAGTAACCTTCTACGCCGCTGTAGAGCATCTGGAACGTACCGGGTGTGGCACTCACGCCATACTGCAGGTAGCGCGATGCCTCAAAGTTGCCGTTACCTAAGCTGGTCTCAGCCATACCGCTCACCAAATCGAGGGCTTGGCCGTCGGCGGTGAAGATTTGTACGCCGTTCTCCACGCTCTCGTCGCGCACGAAGTAGAACTGCTGGGTGGCAGCGTCTTCGGTGTCGCCCAAGTCCACGTTGTTAATCTGAATAGCAGGTGTGCTGTTGTACGTACCGATGGTCCAGAAGAAAGGAACGGTGCGGTTGTCCTGCATGGTATAAAGATAGTGCACCTCGTCGTTGCTGAGCTTCACCACGGTAGCGGGGTCTACGATGTCGCCCTTCTTGAGAACAACGGGCACATCTTCTCCCACTTCGGCGAAGTACCATCGGCTACCAGCGTCGTCCAGTGAGTTGCCGCTGTAGGTCATCACGCACCAAGCCATGTTCACTGCGTCGCCACGGCTGCTGCCACGGTCGCACATCAGGTCGCCCGAGATTTGCAGACCGTAGTAACCCTCTACGCCGCTGTAGAGCATCTGGAACGTACCGGGTGTGGCACTCACGCCATACTGCAGGTAGCGCGATGCGGCAAAGTTACCATTACCTAAACTGGTCTCAGCCATACCGCTCACCAAGTCAAGGGCTTGGCCGTCGGCGGTGAAGATTTGTACGCCGTTCTCCACGCTCTCGTCGCGTACGAAGTAGAACTGCTGGGTGGCAGCGTCTTCGGTGTCGCTGAGGTCTACATTGTTAATCTGAATAGCGGGCGTACTGTTGTACGTACCGATAGTCCAGTAGAAAGGAGTGGAACGGGTGTCCTGCATGGTGTAGAGATAGTGTACGTCACCGGTACTGAGCTTCACCACCGTGGCGGGATCTACTACATCGCCTTTCACAATCACTTTGGGCACATCTACGCCCACTTCGGTGAAGAGGTAGCGGCTACCGGGGTCGCCTGTATAGTTACCACTATAGGGCCAGATGGTCCACTGCATGTTGACACCCGTGCCGTGGCTGGTGCCGCGGTCGTTGACGAGGTCGCCATTGGCCATCTTCATACCGTAGTAGCCGGGGTAGTCTGTCACGATGAGCGAAATCTCTTCGGGATCAGCCACACCGAACTGCAAGTACTTAGTGGTTGTGGTGGTCGATGCATTCCAAGCGGTGCGCGTCTCACCCTGCGTGTAGCTCACGGCTTGTCCGTCGTAGGTGTAGAGGTGTACCGTCTTGTCGGTTGCGCCCTGCATGAAGTAGAAGAGTTGCTTGGTGCTGTCGGGTGTACCTGCGTAGTTCTCGTTGGTGCATTGCAATGCGGGATAGCCGAACTGCTCGCCTTGCGTCCAGAAGAAAGGACCTTCGCTGCTCGAAGGACGGTTGTCGCGAATGGTATAGTATACTTTCTCAGTCTCTGTGCTGAGCTTCACCACCTTCTCGCCTGGGATGGCGTCCCCGCTGGTGTAAATCTCATCGGTCTGTGTAGCCTCTGCGGGCCAAGGCACTATTTCGCCAGTTGCGGTGAGCGTGGGACGCTGCGCATCCATTGCGATGAGCGAATCGGTGAGTTCTTGTGCCATTTGTTGCAAGAGTTCGGGCATCGCGTCGGCGAGGTCGTTCTCTTCACCAGGGTCGTTGGTGATGTTATAGAGGCGACGCTCCTGTGTCTCCCAGAAATACAGGAAGTGGTAATCACCTTTCATGAAACCGCTATAGGTGCCATAACCCTCGCTGCGGTCTGCTGTCTCGCCCCAACGGTTAGGATAGTGCGTGATGACGGGACGGTCGCGGTGCTGCGTGGGATCGAGTAGTAGCGGGGTGATGTCTTGTCCGTCGATGGTCTGAACGGTGGTGTAGTTGGTCACACCTGCCATGGCCAAGATGGTTGGATAGAAGTCCTCGATGATGACACGGTTGCTATTCTCTGTGCCGCCCTCTGTCACACCAGGCCAGTAGACCATCATAGGCTCATGGATACCGCCATCGTATCCGCTTCCCTTACCTCCGCGAGCGGGGTAGTTGGGGTCGTGGTTCTGACGACCTTGGCGGGGGCTGACGGCCTGTCCACCGTTGTCGCTCATGAAGATAATGATGGTGTTCGAAGCGATGCTGTCGCCCTGAGCCTCAACCCAGTCCATCAGGTCGCCCAGGCTCTTGTCCATACCTTCGATAAGCGCGGCGTGGTTAATCTCGCTGCTGTTGAGGTTCTCGCCGATGAGGGCATCGTACACGCCCTGCCCGTTGGCTTGACGATAGTTGCCCGTGAAGCGGTCGTCGGCTTGGTAAGGTGTGTGGATGGCGTATTGCGACATATACAGGAAGAAAGGCTTCTTGCTGCGTACGGCGCGATTAAGGTAGCTGATAGCCTCGATGGTCAAGGCTTCGGTGAGGAACGTGCCTTGGCTGTAGTAGCTGTCCAAGTCGGGCACATGGTAGGTACCAGAACCGTAGTTCTCGGCAGCGAGGTAGCTACCTGGCGCACCTGCTGCACTACCTGCTACTTGGTACGTGAAACCTAAGTTGCGGGGATCGGCGCTGCTCGTACCCACTGTGCCGAAGTTGCCCTTACCGATGTGGATCGTGGTATAACCTGCATCCTTGAGCAGTTGAGGCAGTGGTGTGACGAGCGTACTCTGCACGCGGTCGATGGACTTGCGTGTGGTGGCAGGCTGAATGCCGTTGTAGTTCCACTTAGGCAGGGTGAGTCCTCCTCCGCTGGCGTTAGTGTTGACATTGTAGCTCTCCACCCAGTTGGTCACACGATGTCGTGCGGCATTCATACCACTCATCAGCGAGCAGCGCGAGGGCGAACTCACTGGGCAGGCATAGGCATTGGTGAACTTCACACCCATCTGTGCCAGACGCTCCATGTTGGGCGTGTGGTAGCGGTCGTTGAGTGCCGTGCGTTCCTTGTAGAACGGCACGCTCGATTCGTTCCAACCCATATCATCGACCAAGAAGAAGATGATGTTGGGCTGTGCGGTTTGAGCTATGGCTGTGGCAGGAAGTACACTGCCCAGCATCAAAGCTCGAAGCGTTGAATTTTTCATAACGAACATCTCTATAATAAAACAAAAAGAAAGTGCAGCGAGTTCTGTAAATGCGCTTGGCTGAATCGTCGAACTTATCTATGCGAGCTGAAACCCATCGCTGAGGAGCGGAACGAACGATGTGGGTTTCCCAGGGTGGGAAGTACTCGTAGGTGAGACTAAGTGTCAGCCTTGCGCGCCGCGCAGGTGTTTTTCGGATGGTGCATCTATGCGGATAGAGACTACCATATAACAATACGGGATGTGCGTTTCCTATATTGTTGCTGCAAAGATAGTATTTTCTTGATTTTGAACTATATTTTTATGATATTCTTTACCGTTTTTGCTACATTTGCATACAAATTATCCCCAATCATAAGGTTTTTCAGCTTATTATCCCTTACAATCAGGCGAATATGATTAGGCACGATGCACAAGACAGGATGCCCGCTGTGCTGCTTTTCGACCTCGGCGGTGTGGTCTTTGAGTTAGGCTACGAAGAGGCCGTTAGGCGTTTTTCCGCATTAGGCTTGAAAAATGCTCGTACGCACTTGGATGCCTCGGTTCAAACGGGCATCTTCGGCCAACTGGAGCGAGGCGCTATTGACAAGGAGGAATTTCGAGCCGCTTTCTCCGAACTGGTAGGCCACGAGGTCAGTCTCTCGGACTGCGCACATGCCTGGCTGGGCTACCTCAAGTCAGTACCCGAGGAAAACCTCCTGCTACTGCGTGCGCTCAGAGCCAGGGGTTTCCGTTTGTGCCTACTCTCCAACACCAATCCCTACATGCTCGACTACGTGCGCTCCAGTGCCTTCGACGGTAAGGGGCATTCGTTGGACGAATATTTCGATGCGCTGTACGTGAGTTGCGCTTGTGGGATGATGAAACCCGAGCGCGCCATCTTTGAGCACGTATTGGCACAAGAAGGGGTTGCGCCGCAAGACGTGTTGTTCATTGACGACAGTCCGCGCAACATTGCCGCTGCCGAAGCGGTCGGCATGCGTACCCTCCTGGCCGAAGATGCCTATCGGTGGAAGGAAGCCCTGCAATCAAGGCTTGAGGATTGAGGGCGCATTCAGTATCACGATAGCATCATGCGCGGAGCAGAAGCGGTTGGGTCTGCCGCCCCTTTGGGGCTTGTGTTGTGATGGCTGCATTACACAGGGGTTGCGCTCCCGTTGGTCGCTTCACCCCTGCCTATAATCTGCCGCCCCTTTGGGGCTTGCGCTACGCGATTGGACGAGGGCATATATAAGTCCCGAAGGGACGGCAGAACATAGGCAGGGGTGAATGGAGCGAAGCGGTATGTAACCCCTGTACAATGCGCACACATGAGACTACAAACATTCTCAGTGTTGCCCTACTTGCAC
>JAFVCB010000057.1 GCA_017479555.1 Bacteroidaceae bacterium
AGTTCGTCCTCGCCAGGGAACACAGCCACGGGAGCTAAATATCCCACGCGCTCCTTGATGCCTTCGGTAACGTATGGCACGTGTGCCAGTCCGCCTGTGATGAGTATGGCATCGACACGTCCTTGCAGGACTGCACCTTGTGCGGCTATTTCCTTTGCCGTCTGGAAAATCATCGCATCGACAGCTGCGCGCGCTTTGTCATCGCCCTGCTCTATACGTTTCATGATGGCCTTCATATCACTCGTACCCAAATAGCCTTGCAAGCCACAGCCACGCATGATATGATTTTGCATCTCGGCCTCAGTGAAGCGTCCGCTATAGCACAGCTTGATGAGTTTGGAAACAGGTAGTGAACCGCTACGTCCTACGCTGAACGAACCCTCACCGTCCAAGGCATTGTTCACGTCTATGGCTCGCCCATTGCGGTGCGAGGCCACGCTGATGCCGCTGCCCATGTGACAGACTATCAGCGACATATCTTTGTAGTGTCGCCCTTGTGCGTGGGCATAGCGTCGTGCCACGGCTTTCTGATTGAGCGCATGCCAGAAACACTCTCGCTCGATGTATGGACTACCACTGTAGAAAGACACGGCATCCATCTCTGTCACCACTCCTGGGTCGGCCATCATCGCGGGGCAATGCATCTGCTGCGCCAGTTCGTAGGCCAAGATTGTGCCTAAGTTGCAGGGATGTTGCCGCGGTGCATGCTGCAGGGCGCGGCACATCGGCTCATCCACCTCGTAGACCCCGCCTGGTAGCGGGCGTAACAAGCCTCCACGACCGACTATAGCATCGAAATGAAGAGGAATATCGGCTTCTCTCAGCGCTTGCAACACTAAGTCGCGACGAAACGCTTTCTGCGCGGCTACGCTGGGAAAGGTGGCAAGTTCTTCTATGGAGTGGAGAATGACTTTTTCGACAAGCGGGTTTTCGTCTTCGTAGACACCAATTTTGGTGCTACTGGCTCCAGGATTTATGGCAAGTATACGCATAGAGTGACTTAAAGAATAGAGATGGCGGCAGTGGCCAAACTGAGCAATTTGCTGCGGCTGTCATCCCCTCTCGAGGTGAGTACCACGGGATGGGTAGTGCCTTGCAGTATGCCCGATACAGTGGCGTGGGCAAAGTAGGTTATGGTCTTATAAAAACCGTTGGCTGCTTCAAGATTGGGAAACACGAGGGCATCTGCCTCGCCCTGCAGGGGAGAATCAATACCTTTGGCACGCAGGGCTTCGGGGTCTACACAGGTGCGTATGTCGAGCGGGCCGTCTATCACCGTCGTCCCCATCTTTCCTTGAGCGGCGGCCTCTGCGAGGGTGCGGTAGTGGAGTGTGAGGGGATATTTGGGGCTTACTTTCTCTGTGAAATGCACCAATCCGATGCGCGGGGCTTCTATGCCAAAGCTGCGACAAAGGGCATCGACATAAGCCACCTGCGACTCGCGTTGTTGGTCGGTGGGTTCGGGAATTACAGCCACGTCGGTGATGAAGAGCAGGCGTGGAAATTGGGGTATCTCGGCCACTGTGATGTGCGAGAGTACACGTCCTGCGGGCAACAAGCCTTGCTCCTTATTCAGCACGGCGCGCAACAAGTTGTCGGTGTGCAACAGTCCTTTCATCAAGATATCGACCTCGCCCTGCCTGACCAGATCTACGGCGCGGGCGGCTGCAGCATCTTCGCCTTCTACCTCCACACGGCGCACGTGGTCGGCAAACGGCGCGAGCCGTTGTGCCAATGCCGCCGAGGGGGCTTCCCCGACGAGCAACACCTCCACAAATCCTGCCTCAAGCGCACTGCATAGTGCCTCTATCGTACTGGCATCCACCGCATTGATGACGGCCACGCGGAAGCGACGATGCACATGCGCTAAGCGTGCCAAGAGGGTATCGAACGAACGAATGGCTGACATAGTCTATAAGATAATGTGAGGAACAACGGCGGGTGATGAACAGCAGTGTGATTATGCCCTGCACAATGCGGTGCGTGTGCTGATATAGACCACACCCGTCCGCCTACTTGCTTGCGCTATACGAAATCCTTGCCTTTGAAGATGATGTGCAGGCGATTCTTGATGGCTTTGGTGATATGCCCAAAATCACCCTTGCGCAACCGATGGCCTAACTCCCAGAGCGAGCGTCTGAAACGTATCCACGGATGATTCCACCCCTGTATGCGATACACGTGGTGTCGATGGTCGATATGCTCCATGATGTATCGTGGATGCTTCAGCGGAAACTCCAGCTCGTAGCGTTCCATCTCGAAGATACGGCGATAGCCTGGCGGCAGGTCGGCTGTGCCACCACTGAAGTGTGCGCTGTCGGGCTGAATACCAATGTTGAGCACCTGATTGCGCGTGGGGACGATGGCCAACTGGTTGTTCAGTTGCAGGGCGGCAAAGAAGATGCTCTCGTAGAAAGCTTTGCCTGCTGCCTTGTGCGCGCGGCACATCGGTAAGAAGTCTTTGCGCAGGCCGCGCTCCTTGACGATGAGTTCAAGGTCGTGCAGCGCGGCGGGATTGCTAAGGAAGTCGTAGTGTTCCTCCCACTGTTCGAAGACGCGCCGCCACGAGGCCCAGCCCGAGATATTGAAGTTGTTGGAAAAGAAATAGTCATCCTCCACACCCTCGGTCACTTCCTCGCAGTTACACCCTTGTATGATACCGATACGCTCGTCGTGCTCGTAGCGGTCGAGTAGCTCCTTGCAATAAGGGAAGAACGACTGTGTAGGCACGTCATCGTCTTCAAGCATGATGAGCTTGTCGGTGTAGGAAAACGCCCATTGCACAGCCAAGAACTCGGAAGGGTCGCAGCCTTGATTGACCTCCTGATAGGACGTATGCACCTCGCACTCCCAGTCGATGTTCTCCACCACACGGCGGCAGGCCTCGATGCCAGGCATGTCGAAGTCCCCGCGCGGACCGTCTTGGTAGAAGAACAAGCGTGACGGACGCGCCAAGCGCACCTGTTCAAATACTTTCTCCAAGACATCGGCTCGGTTGAAAAACAAGATGAGGAGCGATATATCTATCTTCGCAGGATGTTTCATAATGATACTGAGTTTAGTGAGGTGGACGAACACGGGCTACGCACTGGTGTACAATAGGAGTAGATGCTCCACTGACGTTTTCAGCCCTAACAGCATGGCTCATCCCGTAGCGGCAAACGCGCTACACTTTTCGTAGCAAAAATAAGTTTTTAGGCGCGTAAAGCACCCTTTGAGGTCTAAAAAATCATTCACAATCGTCAAAAACGCGCACCGATTGCTTCAAAACCCATGAGGTAATGTTATTTTTGCAGTATGCAAGCAATTATTTTGGCCGCAGGAATGGGAAAACGCCTCGGCGAACTCACCAAGGACAACACCAAGTGTATGGTGCGCGTGAACGGCACACCGCTCATCGACCGTATGTTGCAGCAACTCGCTACCCTCTCGCTCGAGCGCGTGGTCATCGTCATCGGCTACAAGGGACAGGAGCTGCGCCAGCACATAGGCCATCGCTACGACACGCAGTTTGACATCGTATACGTAGAGAATCCCGTCTACGACCGTACGAACAATATCTACTCGCTCTATTTAGCACGCGAGGCACTGGTGAGCGACGACACGCTGCTGCTCGAGAGCGACCTCATTCTCGAAGACGGCATGCTGCAAATGGCACTCGAGAGTCCCGAGCCCAACGTGGCGCTCGTGGCTAAATACGAGTCGTGGATGGACGGCACGATGGTGCGTATTGACTCAGAGGGACGCATCACGGGCTTTGTGCCTAAACAAGACTTCAGATACGCTGAGACCGACACCTACTACAAGACGGTGAACGTCTACAAGTTCAGCAAGTCCTTTAGCCGCGAGAAGTATGTACCCTTCCTCGAAGCCTATCAGAAGGCGCTGGGCAACAATGCCTACTACGAGCAAGTGCTGCGTGTCATCACTTTTCTCAACGATAAGGAGCTGCGTGCCTTGCCTACCGAGCAGCACAAGTGGTATGAGATAGACGACATTCAGGACCTCGACATCGCGGAAGTAATCTTTAGCGACACGGAGAAGTTAGCCCGCTACACACGGCGCTACGGCGGGTATTGGCGCTTCCCGTACCTGCGCGACTTCTGCTATTTAGTAAACCCCTACTTCCCGCCCGCTCGCTTGAAGGACGAACTCCGCGCAGCCTTCGACACCTTGCTCACGGAGTACCCATCGGGCATGCGCGTGTGTACGCTCTTAGCGGCCAAGTGTTTCGGTGTGAGCCAAGAGCATATCGTGCCCGCCGCTGGGGCTGCCGAACTCATCCGTATCCTGATGGAGCGCGAAGAGGGTCGCGTAGGCATGGTATGGCCTACGTTTGAGGAATACCCCAATCGGCTCAGCGAGGAACAGCGCGTGGTATTCGTACCGTCGAAGCCTGGTTTCAGATACGACGCTGACGACCTCATCGCTTTTTTCTCCCAACACAGCGTACACACGCTCGTTATCATCAATCCCGACAACCCCTCGGGCAACTTCCTCCCCAAAGCCGACGTGCTACGCCTCGCCGCGTGGTGCGAAGAGAACGGCATACGCTTGTTGCTCGACGAGAGTTTCGTAGATTTCAGCCGCGAGGGTGTAGACGTTACACTCATCAACGACCATCTTCTGCGCACCTACCCCCATCTCATCGTGATGAAAAGCATATCGAAGTCGTACGGTGTACCAGGTCTGCGCCTCGGCGTGATGGCTTCAGCCGACACCGCATTGCTTACAAGCGTGCGCGCGGCACTGCCTATTTGGGGTATCAATTCCTTCGCCGAATTTTTCTTGCAAATTTTCAGTAAGTACGAAGCCGACTATCGGCGCAGCCATCCTCGTTTCTTGCTTGCGCGCGATAGGTTCTACGAGGCTTTACAGGCTATACCCTACCTGCGCGTGTGGCCCACGGAGGCCAACTATTTTCTGGCCGAGGTGCTACCGCCCTACTCCTCCACATCGCTCACCAAGAAGCTCTTGGCCGACTACGACATCCTCATCAAGGACTGCAGCACCAAGAAGGCATTCGATGGCCAAAGTTTTGTGCGCATCGCGGTGCGCGACGAGGCCGACAACCAACGTCTCGTAGACTGTCTGAAAGCTATCTCATAGTTTGCGCAATGGTTTGTCGGGCATCTCCCTGCAAGCCACGAAGATGCACCTCTGCATACAGTTGTTTGCCCGAGGGCTACCCGCTCATCAATCTGCTAAGCACCCCATCAGCCACACCCATCTTTTCGTTCCTCACTCGTAGCACACATCCACCATGCTCCTATTTCACGACGAACTCATAGGCCGCTACATGCCCGCACCCAGCGAGTGTGTAGACTGGGTAAGGACTTGTTTCCTCAGCAAACACGAGGCCACTCTGCCACCCAAAATTAGCCTGCATCCGCAAGGCTCTGATTTCTTCAACACCATGCCCTGCCTGCTGCCCGCACCCTACAAGCGGTACGGCGTGAAAGTGGTGCACCGCATAGCGGGTCAAACACCCTCACTCGGAGGGGCTATCATGCTCTACGACAGCGCGACGGGCGAACTCTTAGCCCTATTCGACAGCGACCGTATCACCACGATGCGCACGGGTGCAGTGGCTGCGCTGGCGGCCAAGACGTTCAGACGCTGGGGCGACGTGGCTTACGGATTTATCGGACTGGGCAACACGGCGCGCGCCACCCTACTCTGCCTACTCCACACCGAGCCTGCGACACACCACGTGGTCTATCTGCTCAAGTACAAACAACAAGCCGAAGACTTCCAAGCACGCTTTGCCAACTTCGAGAACGTGTCGTTCCGCGTCGTGCAAACACCCGAAGAAATCGTTAGGCAGGCCGACGTCGTGTTTAGCTGTCTGACCGACGCTCCCACCCTGCTGTGCGAAGACAACTCGGCTTTTCGCCAAGGGCAAACCATCATCCCCGTACACACAAAGGGTTTCCAGAATTGCGATCTCTTTTTCGACAAAGTTTTCGCAGACGATCGAGGTCACGTCTGCGGCTTTCGCTATTTCGAACAGTTCAAACATTTCGACGAGATAGGCCACGTGCTACGCGGTGTTGCCTCTGGGCGCGGTGGCGACCAAGAGCGCATCCTCTGCTACAATATCGGCATCGCGCTCCACGACGTATATTTCGCCCATCAGCTCTACGAAAAGCTCAAGACACTTGACATCCCCCACGCTTCGCTGCGTGGAGCAAAACCGAAGTTCTATATTTAGGCCGCGTGCATGGCGCACTGCCGTTTCTGCACCCGAGGATATCGATGAGCCGCCCTTTGGTTTTCCACTTACAAACCGATGGCTTCTGCCGCTCCTCGCACTCTTTTTTTGTCCACATGGGGTGCAATTCTATAAATTTAGGCTCAGTTCGTACAAACTGAGCCTAAGTTTACAAAAACTAAGCCTAAATTTGTGAAAACTTAGGCTTAGTTTATAGAATCCGTGGGATGCACCTCAAAAGATATCGGAGTGCGAAGAATATTCACCCGATGAACCTCAATTTGTAACCCATAGTAGGGCGAAATGCGTCCCATGTACAGCCGCGACCGACCAAGCAATGGACGCGGCAAACCAATAGTCATGCGCGCAGAAACAAGGTACAGCCGCGGAAGTTTGAGATAAGAAAGATTACAAACAAGGTACGGGCGCGGCTATCAGAGAAAGTTTATTTCACCACGCCTTCGATGGGCTGGCCTATACAACCGTTGGGCATCTGGATATGTAGCAGGGCGCAAACGGTAGGGGCAATGTCAGTGATATGTACCTCACGGGCGGTCTCACCATGCGAGATGCCTTGTCCGAAGAACACGCACGGGATATGGTTGTCGTAGGGATTCCACACGCCATGCATAGAGCCTGTCAGCCCCGTAGTGCGGCTGTCGCCGTAGATAGCGGGGCGGGGAATGGTGAGTAGGCATCCGCTGCGCTCGCGATGGTATCCATTGATGGCGCGCTCGCGTATGAGCTGAGGTATAGGCGATGCAGCGATGTCATCGATGTCTGCCACGTAGGCAAAGCGCAAGTCAGTCTTGAGATGATCCACCGCAAGTCGGCGCAGCTCGGCCTCGTCGATGCCCAAACGGGCTATCGTCTCGTGGGCTAAGTGTATCTGACAGTTTCGGTCGCCAAAGAGGAGATTCTCGTCCGCATGGTAATGGGCTTTGAGCCAATCGTTGAGCTCACGTGTAGTAGCACTCATGTGCCAAGGTTCGCTGGGGATACGATGGTCTCGGTTGAAGTCGATGTTGTGGGCTGCACCGTGGTCGGCAGTAAGGAAGAAGAGATACGCGCCTTGGCCAACCTCACGGTCGAGAAAGTTCAAGAAAGCCTCGAGTTCCTTGTCGAGCCGCAGATAAGCATCCTCCACCTCTATGGAATTGATGCCAAACTGATGACCTATGTAGTCGGTGGGGCTGATGCTCACGCAGAGCATATCGGTCTGCGAGCCGTGACCTAATCCCTCGCCTATGAGAGCCGCGCGAGCCATGGCAAAAGTGAGCTGAATGCCTTGAGGTACGGCTCGAAGCAACCCGTAGCCCAAGCTGTCGCGAAGTGCTTGCAAGTCGTACGGGAACGTGGTGCGTCCGTAGTCCACAAAGGGTTCTTCGTAGGGCGCATCGTCGGCAGTACTCTGCGTATAGGTTTCGATGGGATAGAGCGTTTGCCATTTCTCGGTCAAGAGTCGGTCGGGCCATTTCTGTGCGTTGAACGCGGCTGCCCACTGGGGAAGTTCCTGGCGATAGAACGAGGATGTGATGAAACAACCCGCTTCGTCGTCGAACCAGTAGGCAGCGTCGGCCAAGTGGCCTGCGGGCAGAATGGCGGCGCGGTCTTTGAGGGCTACGCCTATCACGCGACTACGAAAGTTGGTGGCTAATTTCAACTCATCGCCCATCGTGGTGGCCAGCATGTTTCGCGGCGACATACGTCCCGCTGCTCCTTGGCTGCCCACGGCGCTGACGGTGGTGTCCTCGGTGCAGTATTGCCAGCGATTGCCGTTGCGGAATTTGTTGCCTGCTATGCCGTGCACACTGGGTGTGGTGCCCGTATAGACGCTGGCGTGACCTGCGGCGGTGACGGTAGGCATGTAGTTAATCTGACAATTGGCAGCGGAAAAGCCCTCGCGCAAGAGGCGTTTGAACCCGCCCTGTCCGTATCGGTCGGCATAGCGATAGAGGTAGTCCCACCTCATTTGGTCAACGACAAGACCTACCACAAGGCGCGGCGTGGCCTGCGTGACGGCGGGCTGAGGTGAGGTGGCAGCCGTCGTTTGTGCCTTGGCAGGATGGAAAAGACTGGTTGCCAAAAGGATGATAAACGATATAGGGCGAAGATGTTTCATCGTAGAAAAGGTTTGTTCGGTAAGTGCAAAAAAAAGAAAGGGTGCGCGGCGGCCTACAGTTCGTCGTCCCAATCGTCGAAACCATAGATGGGCGTGAGGAAGTCGTCCATGTCGCGGCGGTCCTTTTTGGTGGGGCGGCCTGTACCCTTGGCGCGACTGACGAAGCCGCTTATCTTGCTCATTTCCAAGAGTTCATACTGCGTGGGGTCGGTGATATTCTCCACGATGTCGGGCAGGAGGCGTGCGCCCACCCGTTTCTCGATGGCCTGCAATACCTTGAAAGTGTACGTGACAGGCGGTTTGCGCACGCTCACCGTATCACCCTCTTTCACCAAGCGTGCGGGTTTGGCTGCCGCACCATTGATTTGCACGCGTCCGTTCTTGCATGCGTCGGCGGCGAGGGTGCGTGTCTTGAATATTCTTACGGCCCAGAGCCATTTGTCTAAACGAGCTTCCATGATTGATAAGGATTGAGGATAGTCATGCGTGGAGACGGTGCGCGCCTACAAGAGTTGGAGCAATTCGCGAGGATGGCTAATGATGGTTCCCGCACCCGCCTGGGACAGGAAATCTACGTCGCGAAATCCCCACGCTACGGCAATGCAAGGCAGGCCAGCCCTGCGAGCCGTTTCGAGATCCACTTCGCTGTCGCCCACATAGACAGCCTCGGAAGGCTCAGCCCCGAGACGAGCTATGGCCGCAAAAACACCAGCAGGGTCAGGTTTGCGCCGCACGGACGGACTCTCGCCCACGGCTACGTCCACGCCCGCTGGGGCAAAGTATAGTTTATGGAGGTCCTGCACCGCCTCGTCGGGTTTGTTCGACACGATGCCCATACGCTTGCCCTTAGCTTTGAGGGCGGCGATAGCATCGAGTACTCCGTCGTACGGCTTAGTCTGATCCATACTGTGCGCAAAGTAGTAGGGACGAAACGTCTCGAGCACCTGTTCGTAGACCTCAGCAGACGTGTCTTCGGGCAAACACTTCTGCACCAAATAGCCCACACCGTTGCCCAAGAAGCTGCGCACCTCAGCGAGGCTACGCTGTGGGAAGTGATGGGCAGCAAGCGCATAGTTCACTGCGGTATGGAGGTCCTGAAGGGTATCGAGCAATGTACCGTCGAGGTCAAAGATAATCGTAGAATAGTTGTTCATAAGTCAAGAAAAATAAGGTTTGACAGAAAAACGCCATTGCTGGACAGGCCGTTTCGAGAAAGCACGCCACTGCCCGCTACCGAGCTTTTCAAGCGCAAAAGTAAGTAAAAACGAGAGCCGAGCTATGCAAAAACTTGTTTTTGTAATGGGTTGGCCAAGATGTCTATCCCTTGTCCAAAGCGGTGTAACAAGTACGCAGGAGCGCACAACAAGCGTGCATCGCGCAAATTGGGAGAGTTGGGCGTAAAAAAAACAGTGTTTCGTGCGCGATGAAGTGATTATTGGTTATTTTTGCACGTAACAATACTAAAAATAAGCATCCATGGAAAACTTAGAACTCATCAAACAATGTGAGCTTGCTGCTCGCGAGTGGGCAGAATCCCCTCTCTATGACGAAGAAACAAGAAAGGCTGTACAGGCCATGCTCGACAATGAGGACAAAACGGAGCTGGTAGATAGTTTCTACAAGACGCTGGAATTTGGCACGGGCGGTCTGCGTGGCATCATGGGGCCTGGCATCAACCGCATGAACAAGTACATCGTGGGACGTGCCACTCAGGGTTTTGCCAACTACATACACAAGGCTTTCCCCGACAAAGCCAAAGGGGAGCTGAGCGTCGTGGTGGGACACGACTGTCGCAACAACTCACGTCTGTTCGCAGAGACGGTGGCTGCGATATTCTCCGCCAACGGCATACGTGCCTATCTCTTCGAGGGACTGCGCCCCACGCCCGAGATTAGTTTCGCTATACGTCAGCTCGGAGCAGTGGCAGGTGTGAACGTCACAGCCAGCCACAACCCCAAGGAGTACAACGGATATAAAGCATACTGGAGCGACGGTGCGCAGGTGCTCACCCCGCACGACACGGGTATCATTGAGGAAGTAAACAAAGTCAAGATAGAAGACGTGAAGTTCGAGGCCGACGCTGATCTGGTGAAGATTATCGGTGGCGAGATGGACTACGACTACATGATGGCCGTACGCGAGGCGCGTATCGATGCCGACGTGATACAACGCCAAAAGGACTTGAACATCGTCTATAGCGCCATGCACGGCACGGGACGCGTCATCGTGCCTCTCTGTCTGCGTTCATGGGGTTTCCAAAACATCAATGTAGTACCCGAGCAGATGGTCGTGGACGGCAACTTCCCCACTGTCGTGTCGCCCAATCCCGAGAACGCCGAGGCGATGACCTTAGGCATGAAGCTCGGCACCAAACTGGGTGCAGACCTCGTGGTAGCTACCGACCCCGATGCCGACCGTTTGGCTATCGTGTGTCGCGACGACAAAGGCGAGTGGGTCATCATCAACGGCAACCAAACGTGCTTGATGTTCTCCTATTATATTATTAAGAACAAGATTGCCCTCGGACAGCTCAAACCTACGGACTTCTTGGTGAAGACGATTGTCACCACAGAACTCATCGCAGAGATTGCTAAGAAAAACGGTGTGGAGCTGCGCGACTGCTACACGGGCTTCAAATGGATAGCCCGCGAGATAGCCATCAGCGAGGGCAAGCAGAAATACATCGGAGGCGGCGAAGAGAGCTTCGGTTTCTTGCCCTACGACAAGGTGCGCGACAAGGATGCGCCCGCGTCCATCTGTCTCATCTGCGAGATTGCAGCTTGGGCTAAGGACCAAGGCAAGACGCTCTACGACCTCCTGCGCCAAATCTATGTGGAATATGGATTCTCGCTCGAACACACGGTGAACGTGGTGAAGCCTGGCAAGAGCGGTGCGGACGAAATCAAAGCCATGATGGAACGCTTCCGTGCTGAGCCTCCCAAGGAACTGGCTGGTTCGAGCGTGGTTTGTGCCAAAGACTACGAGGCGCTGACCGTCACCGACGGCGAAGGCCACGTCACCGCACTGGATATGCCCGCCAAGAGCAACGTGCTGCAATGGTACACCGCCGACGGCACCAAAGTCAGCGTGCGTCCCAGTGGCACGGAACCGAAGATCAAGTTCTACATCGAGGTGAAAGCAGCGATGCCCACAGCCGAGGACTACGATGCCGCCAAGGCCGAAGCCCTGCAAAAGGTAGAAGGCGTGAAGCAGTCGCTTGGTATCTAACTCGAAGCGGTCACACACGCTACGTATGTGAGGAAGTGGCTACCGTGCCTCAATGAAGTACATTTAGGATTGTCCTACACTTAGTTAATCCTCATCAGCGTGCGCTCTTCTGAGACACGCTCTCCACGCTCATCTTTGCACCATGCTCTTCCTCTTCCACCGCAAACAGATTTATCTTACTCCCGCCGCCGATGGCACGTGGCTGCCATTGGCGGCGACTTCTTTTACGCCCGAGGCCAACAGCCTCGTGTTCAGTCTGACAACCGACGACGGCATGCCGTGCCAAGCCGCGCGCATCGTAGAGCCGCAGATGGAGCATGCCAAGCTATGGGACTTGCGCGAGGCCTACGGTGTAATGCCCCGCCATTTGCATGCCTTAGCAGGCAAGGCCGCTGAACTCCTCCACTGGGATGCGCACTCGCAGTATTGCAGCACGTGTGGTGGACGGATGGAGCGACACACGGAGATTTCGAAAGTCTGCACCTCGTGCGGCGAGGAGGTGTGGCCACAACTGCAGACGGCAATTATTGTACTCATCGTGCGCGACGACAAGGTGCTCTTGGTGCGAGCCCACAACTTTCGTCGGCCATTCCATGGGCTTGTGGCGGGGTTTGTGGAAACAGGCGAAAGTCTCGAGGCATGCGTTCGCCGTGAGGTGCGCGAAGAGACAGGCTTGGAGATTACGAACATTCGATACGCAGGCAGCCAGCCCTGGCCCTACCCTATCGGTCTGATGGTGGGTTTCCGTGCCGAATATGCCCGTGGTGAACTCCGCCTGCTCGATGGCGAACTTGCACACGCCGATTGGTATACAGCCGACAACCTACCTGAACTGCCGCCCCCGCCCAGCATCGCCCGCAGACTCATTGACCAGTGGGTGGAAGAACAAACGCAACAAAGCACGCATCAAGAAGGCATTGTTCATCATTTGAAACCATAATTAAACACGTGCTAACGCGACGGAAATTAGTTTGATTTCGTTTGAATGAAATCTTGAAGAAATTCCTTGCTAATAGGCGAGAATAGAAAAACGCATCGCGCAGGAATGTTTCAGAATCGTACTCAAAAAAGAACAAGTTATAATCGCACAATACGCATAAAAAACGCCCACTGCGGCACGATGGAGACCACCCGTTTTTTCTTTGTTAAAACGAAGGCTACCTGCGAATGATGTGCTAACTTTGTACCAGAAAAGAGCAGAGCCTATAAAACCCCGAAAAATGGGGATAAAAACAGCGCAAAACTACCTCGGCATGTAGAAATTTCTATGTGCCGAGGTAGTTTTTGCTACCTGCCTATGTAGTTTTTACTGCGTCCGAGGCAGGATTTTAGCGCTTGTTTGGGGTCGGGAACAGGTACTTTTGCCCGTTTTTTGAATGCCTTAGAAGAGGGCATCCCCCCTGTTTTTTCTTGTGCAAAAATGCGCCGAGTTTCTTCAGAAATGACTATCTGCGTCGAGCCACCATCCACGTGCGCGACTGTGTATGGAGTTCGCGACACCTTGGGTTACGCACGAAGGGACTTGCGTCGTGTACCTCCACGCGTATCTCGTGCGTTTGGTTCGGAGATAGTTGTCGGCCGCTGACGGTGATGGCGCGCGTGTCGCGTGCCACTTCCTGTCCGTCGATGCTCCATGTGATAGAGAGCGTGTCGCCCTCGGCCTCAAAAACGCGCTCGAGCGCAAAGGTCATCTTTTCGCGCTTTTTGAGCGGGGACAGCACCGTGTCGGCAGGCAGTGCATCGGCTATCAGCGAAACTTGTTCGTGGATGGCCTCAACGAGACGTTCGCGACAGACGGGGCAGAACTCCTTGTCGAGCCGCTCCATCTTGCAGTACCTCGACGTTTCGCTGGCCTGGGTCGGTTTGACATAGCGCGAGCCGATGCGTCCTCCGCGATGGGGGAAAACGCCTACTTCGGGGTCGTCTAACCAACGTGCCCACCGCACGCGAGAGCTGTCGCGTGTAGCCGATAGATTGGGCTTTTCGCACATGTATACATCCCCACCAAAATATTCGTCGGCCAAGTCGCCAAACACGTGTGCCAGTTCGTGGACATAAATATCACTCGAAGCCCTGTTGCACGTAGCAATGAGGATGTCGCCACCAGCACCTCCATATTCGTCGGTGTTGCAGAGAATGCAAGGAAACTTACAGCGTGGGAAATAAAGGCGTATCAGATCCTTGGCCTTATGCTCTCCCCAAGCCCCGATGATGCGGTGCGTGCCCCATCCGTCGAGGTGTGTGCTGAAGAAAGTCTTTTTGTTCACGATGGGTAGCGGACTGTTTTCGGGACACACCATGCGGCCTGTGCTGTCGGTCTCTTGTTTCCACTGTCCAGGGTGAGAGATACCCGATTCGGGAGATACGATGTGCAGCACAAAGACGTTGAAGAACGATTTGTAGCGGTCGAAAGGCGATGTCTCGAAGAGGTGGTCTGTGCAGGCTTTAGCGTCACGCGTGAGTTTGTCCTGTTCGAGGTCGGTATAACCATCGCCCATCACCACGATGTCGATAGCCCCCGTGCCGTTATATAGCAACGTATCGATGTCGTACGACTGTTCACCATAGCTTGCCACGCGCTTGGACACGTTGGCAAGCGGTTCGCTCTGCGGTGTCTCGTAGTCCATCCATTGCGGACGATCGATGTAGATGGGAGCTTGGAACTGGGGAGGTTCGGGACGGTCGCCCCCTGGTTGAGCCAGCGCAGGCGACAGAAAGAGTGCTTGGGTAAGGAGAGCCATACCCAAACACCCGATGTAATGTTTTGTCATTGCGATAATAGGTTAGTGAGTGTGTTTATCGCATAGACCCGTTTTTTGGCAAAAGGTTTAACCCCAATCGGTCATTAGGGCTTGTGGGAGCAACATTTCTGCGCGAGCGCACCTTCGTTTTCGCCTATTCGCGAGAAATTCTTCAAAATTAAGCTCAGAAAGAATTATACTTGTTGCAGGCGCACGCTGATAGGCATTTTTCTTTTACGACCTTAGCACAAAAGCCCTTGCACGCTCATGCGCAGGCTACTGCTCCGCAGCGTCTGCCACGCCTATCTCTCCACTACCGATGCAAACGGTGCAAGACTTGTCGTAAATCACCCCAAACTGTCCTGGCGCAATGCCCTGAATATCGGTCTGTGAATGCACGAGGTAGGTGTCGTCGCCAACACTCGTGATAGTACCCTCGGCAAAGCGGTCGGTGTGGCGAATTTTGAAAGCGATGGGTGTAGGCTCTATGCCCCATGGTGCAGGCATAGCCGAGCCGATAAAGTGGAAGTCGCGCAGGTGGAATGTGCGGCCGTATTGCAACAATGTGTCGTAGCCGTGCGAGACGTAAAGCACGTTTTGTGCAATATCCTTGCGCACCACAAACCATGGGCCGCCGCCAAGTCCTAAACCCTTTCGCTGACCGATGGTGTGAAACCAATAGCCGCGATGCGAACCGATGCGTTTACCCGTCTCAATGTCTATCACGTCTCCCTCGCGCTCGCCAAGAAAGCGTTTCACAAAGTCGTTGTAGTTGATCTTGCCCAAGAAACATATACCCTGGCTATCCTTTCTTCGCGCAGAGGGCAGATGGGCTTCGAGTGCAATGCGTCTGACCTCGTTCTTGGGCAATCGTCCCAAGGGCAGAAGCAGTTTGGAGAGTTGCAATTGGTCGATTTGCGCGAGGAAGTCGGTCTGATCCTTGACAGGGTCAACCGCCGTACCGAGCCAACGGCCTGTGGCAAACTCCTCGGAGGGCGCGCCGATGCCATCCTCAATGATAGAAGCGTAGTGCCCCGTAGCGATATAGTCGTAGGCGTGTCCCACTTTCTGCTCAAAAGCCCCAAACTTGATCAGACGGTTGCACATCACGTCGGGGTTTGGCGTTAAGCCACGACGCACGCGCTCTATGGTGTAACTCACCACATTGTCCCAGTACTCCTGTTGCAGGTCTACCACCTCGAGGGGCAGTCCGTAGCGATGAGCTGTAGCTCGACACATCTCAATGTCCTCCTCAGCCGTACAGGCAAACTGTCCGTCGTCCATCCCTATACGAATATAGTAGAGGTCGGGGCGCAATCCACGCTCAGTAAGTAAATGCGTCACCACACCGCTATCCACCCCGCCCGAAAGCAACACACAAATCCGCTTGTCAGAAAGTTCTTGTCCCATGCGCTATTACCCTACTTAATAATTGTGGGGCAAAGTTACAAAAATCGAGTGCCAAGATATACAAAAACTTGTTTTTGTTATAGCTTGGCCGAGATGCAGTAACTTCGGCGATAGCCAAAGTTACAAAAATCGAGAGGAGAACAAGCCAAAAGCTCGCTTTTGAGATTGTTTTCCCGAGATGCAGTAACTTCGGCGATAGCCAAAGTTACAAAAATCGAGTGCCAAGATATACAAAAACTTGTTTTTGTTATAGCTTAGCCGAGATGCAGTAACTTCGACATTAGTCAAAGTTACAAAAATCGAGTATCAAGCCATAAATACAGGCTCAATTGACCCATTTAGCATAACCAACTGGGAAAAGACAACAAAACAAGGTTATAGATCAAAGACATTTCTGATGACCCACCAAGCAAAAAACAAGACGACATATACGCGCATCGTCACACGATGGTAAACAAAGGTACGGAGGCTGTCGAATATATGATGATAGTTATACCAAGTAGCCAAAATAGCCATAAGCGCATACGGTAGAGAAAACACAAAGAAATAGTTGTACCGTAGCGCACCATACCATTGGCCATGCAACAAAGCAAAAAGAGCCCGCTGGAATCCACAACCGGGACATTGTGTCCCCGTCAGCAAATGCCAAGGACACTGAATAGGAAAGTGAGACTGCAAAGGGTCAACAAGACAATACAATACGAGAACGCCCAAGACAAACATGGGGAACACATACGGCATTATCTTGTTAACCTTATGCATAATTGTACATACTTATGCGGTTTCCATAAGGGCAGGACAAGTTGACTTGAGGGCTGCCACATATTGAAAACCGAGAGTTTACTTCGCCACTGCAGTAACAATCGCGGCAAAAAAGTAT
Organism: Bacteroidaceae bacterium; assembly: GCA_017479555.1. Taxonomy (GTDB): domain Bacteria; phylum Bacteroidota; class Bacteroidia; order Bacteroidales; family Bacteroidaceae; genus Alloprevotella. The sequence goes on from JAFVCB010000057.1 coordinate 16,596, forward strand.
AAAGCCCAAACTATAGCACTTGCGACAGCACCATACATGGCATATTTTTTGGCTTTGTCAGCAGCTTCCTGAGCACCTTGATAATCGCCTATCATAAAAAGGCTATCAACCTTGGAAGCATAGACAATGGAAACGATTCCCAATGGTAAGCAGCAACAGAATGTGCAGAGAATGCCATAGATTAGATTGCTGTCAGGTTTGTTTTGATTTTGCATGGTTACAAAAAGTTTTTTTGAGGTGATAACCCATTGACCGCAGAAAGGAGTGCGAACATTATGCAGTCAAACAGGTCGTAATTGGAGTAAATATTGTGGAATGTAGGTTGCGCACTCGCTTTGCCCCGTTGTGGAGCAAACATACCATAGTACTTTTTTTGGGGGGATAAATAGGGAGTACGTACATCTCCCCCGTCTATATTCAACTTCTATAGATGGAAAAGCTCTTTCATGTCTTTGATGAAATCCTTGATGAATCTTTCGAATCCAGCTAAAAGAGAATCAACATGAGACGCCTTATTCAACAACCTGTTCGCAGATTGATCTGCTTTCCGAATGAGTCCCTCCATGTCTGACTGAATATTGCCTTTAAAGTCTGAAAGTACAGTGCTTGTAGATGGTTTCACGACTTGAGGTATGTTCTCATATAGCGTTTGGGAATCATCTATTGTGTGCTGTGCCATAAGTCCCATATCCTCTGGACTTTGGGGTTGCGGCTGTTCCGTACTAAACTTTTCCATATTTAAATATAACCTATTGGGGTGTAGAGAAACGGGGATGTAGCCCCGATTCTCTACGTTAAACATGGTGTATTCTAAAGCAAATGAACGAGACTAAGCCATCAACATGTGGCTGAAAAGATTCAAGTCTTCCTCCAGCTTATTGTTCGATTCGCGCAAGGACTTGAGTTCATCCACACGCTTTTGGAGTGTGACATCATCGCTCTCAACATTCTTTTTAGCTTCATCGACGAGAGCTTGATACTCACTGATCGGTTCATTGATGCTCTCCTTGATGACATTCGAGATGGTGTCAACAATCTCTTGCACTTTGCTGGAGATACCTTTGACAATCTCTTCTACATTCTTATAAATGCCGTCTCTGGATTGTTCTGCGATTTGCTCCTTAGCCTTACCTGCCAAATTGTTCAAGCCCCATATACCTCCACTGATTGCTGCAACGATTCCACCAATGACGTATAAGGGAAATCCTACAGGTGTAAAAAAGCTCACGATGGTCAACACTAAAATGCTTGTAAGCTGAGCAATAAGGTTTGGTATAATACTCTGTGGACCAACCAATGCACCTACGGCACCTCCTACAAGTCCACCGCCGATATAGCCTACGACAGCAGCGCCCACACGACCTACAGTGGATGGAGATGTTTCGTCTACATCTACAGGACTCAAGGACAAATCTGTGCGAACACCCTTTATGTCGTCGTCAATGGAGGTTATGTTGACCTTCTGTTCATTCGCCAACGCCTCTATACGGGGACGAAGGAAATTGGGCGAAAATTCGTTGGCAAGCCAATCGCTGGTAACCGTTTCCAACTTCATCTTCAACTGATCCAGACATTCCTCAGCAAACTGCTTAGCACTCTCCTTGGGATGCAACATGCTGATACTTGTTTGTGGCTCTGTCTCCATCACCCATTGCTTGATATTGGGGATGACATCAATATTCAAGAACACACGTGCCTTGTCTTCAGAGTCGTCCACAACACTCTTTGCTCCTGCATCGAAGTTCTGGGTGATGAGCGCTACTCGTTTTTCAGCTATACTAAGTTTCTCGCGTGCGTCCCTGAGTTTTTCAGCAAGTTGGGTCTTGTCTGCTACGGTCAGGTCTATAGCATCTCCGATGAAACGACGGGTGTCTATGTTGGCACGTTTTACAGTGGAATATGCTTTGAGCAGTTTCAAACGGCCTTTCTGATTGAACAGCACCTGTTCAAGTCGCTTCTCAAAGGGGAGAAAATGGCTGTTTTCTATCAAAGTGGGATTGTTCTGCTGTTTGCCAGTCAGCGCGGGCAGCGAGCCAACGAAGAAGATGCCGTCCTCGCCCAAATCGGTGTATTTACTGAGTAAACGTGTGTAGGTTCGCTTGACATCAGCAGCATCGTTCTTGCCAGCTATTGCATCGTTATATTCAATATTGTCGAAGTAGGTCAGTACGAAAATAATAGACTTGTATCCAGTAGAGTTCAAACTTTCGATAATAACCTTGTCTGTTCCCGTAAAGGCCTGTTGAGAATTCATACAATAGATGATGGTATCTGCTTTGGGTAGATACTCTTTAGTAACCTCATCATGGCACGTTGGGTCATCCAATCCCGGAGAGTCTACGAGGTTGATACCCTTTTCGCAGATACTCAATGGATAGCGAATTTCTAATTTAGAGTAAAAACTCTCCTTTCGTGGTGCATCTTTTTCGTTTTCCAGCGTTTCGATGACCACATACTTTTCTAACTCTTCTATAGAAATCTCCTTAGGCTTCTCGCCTGTCTTTTTGGGATAGAGTGTAGCTCCAGGTGTCTCTGCGTACGAGATTTCGCCTATAACAGCTGTCGTAGGCTTGGCTTTTGCAGGCAAAAGAGCTCTACCCATCAGTGCATTGAGAAACGTACTCTTACCACTATTGAATCTACCCATGACGAGTACATTCAGTTTGTTGTTAGACAACTGGTTTTCTACGTTTGCCAACAGCTCAGACATACTGGTCACATCTTTTTTCTGATTGTCTATACCCGACTTCTGAGAGATGGCTTTCTGCTGATAAGTGATGTTTTTCAAATCAGCCAGATACTTCTTGAATTCTTCTGGATTCATGACTTTAGTATTTTTGGGGATGTTAAAAAATGATTGAATAATTACGGACTAAGAGCTTTTGTGGAGTAGTTTCCACTACTTGATGAGGAGGGTGGCCACCTGATTGATGCCATCACGACACTCCATCCATCTGGTTGACGAACAGTTGTAGAGAGCTATGCGCTTCTCTTGTTCGAGACGCTTGCGCTCATCGCTGCTCCACTCTGCTTGAAGCAGATTCATTTGGGATATAATATTGTTGTGTGCTTCATTAAGACGCAAGTTGAAGTCTTCAAGCATCGTGATTTGCAATTTGTCAACTAATGTGGGCAAGTATTGTTTCAACATGGCTCTTGACTCATTGCTCTTCTTTTTGATAAGCCATTCGGAGCCTACACCCGCCAACATGCTCGTTGCCATGGCAATTCCTGAGACACTTAATGTGGCGAACAGCACACCAGCGGTTATCACCGTGGCTGCAGTACCGATACGCGTGATGATACGTAGTTTGCCCGTGTCAGTAATCTCCAAATCGTCTGGAGACGTTACGGCACGCGGCTTGCCTCCATCGCGTATAAGGGTGGACTGGATAGACAACTTACAATGAAAACGCTTATACAACTCACCCTGCAACCAATTGACATTGGAATACATCTCTTTATTAGCCATTTGGTTTACCGACTGAACGACACTCCTCATATATTCTTCTAAACGGAATGGTATATCTTTCTCCCAAAACGTTTTGATGTCTCCCGTCATATCGGCATCGTGCGTGAGCCTTCTCACGATATCGTCTTTCTTCTCCAAGAACGCAGCGCGCACTTTGGTATTCATCTCATTGTTTCGGTTCTTGAGTTGCGTTTCAACTTCAATCCACGAGAGAGATGCTTGCTCTAATTGTTGTAGCTTTTTCTCGAAGCGGTTCTCCACATCCTCTTGCTTAGCCTTGCACTCAGCAATCTTGGTTTCGCATTGTTCGAAGAGCTGAGCCACGGCATTGGCTGCATAGAGATTGGCAAAAACACCACGAGGCACATTTACATCAATGTGGGCTAAAAGTTGTTTAAGCGCAGCGAGGAGTTCTTCTTTACATTCCTGCAGAGGACGGAAGGAATCATTGCTGAACAGGGCTATGTTTTTGTACTTGCTGATATTCTTACTCACGTAAGTGTAGACTTCAGCACGGTCGTCTTCGGCAAGATGCTCTATTTTTCCTATCACAGCCAAAACGGGTATACCTGCGTCGGAAAGATGATTGAGCAAGATGTCATCAGTTCGCGTATACGCGGCTTGTGCATCCAATAGATAGATACAAACATCGAAGTCGCAAAGGAAATTCATCGTGTCCCTGACCGATGCCGTTTCGGGGGAGATGTTGATTTGTTTCTCAAAAATAGAGGCATTATACACTCTTAGCCACTCGCTGACAGAAGTTAGCGTTTCTTCTTTTATCGCTGTGGGGTGAGATATATCAATAACACCCAAGGGTGTGGGCAATACGCTCGCTTTGTCACCAAACTCCACTTTGTAATTGGTTTGGGAGGGCAATAACGACACGGGAATGTTCAAGTCTGCTAAGATGTTTATCATCGAAGTCTTTCCCGTATTGCTTTGGCCTAAGATACCAACACAACAATTGGGTCTATCCAACTTCTCAAGTTGTTCCACAAGATTAGTGTAAACCTCTGGTACAGATAGTTTATCACTCAGTTGCTTGATGATTTCAATATGTTCCATAGAAAGAGTTAGGGTTTAGTATATTTATTGCTGTTTCAACATGACAAGTTTTTCTTCTATCTCCACCTGCCATTTCAAAAGTCTATCAATAGCCGTATGGAGTTCTTTACGTCTCTCCTTGAGCGACAATATTTGTTGCTCATGAGACGTGATGAGCTCAGAGACTTTGTTACCATACGTGGAGACATGTAGTTTGCCATATTCGGTGATCGACTTTTTAATGTCTAAACATACATTGTCGAAGTTCTCCAATGCTTCTTGCTTCTTATGGGCAAAAAAGTTTCTAAGGGTTTGTTCTGATTGTATTTGATAATTACGCAACTTCTTGGAACTTGCATTTGTAAATAGGAAACCCTTCACGAAACCTATAGATGACTCCAGCACGTCTACAAGAGGATCCAGAAAAGAAAATTCCACCTTGAAGTCTCCTGCTGTTCTACCTTTTATATAATAGTTGCCTTGCTTTTGAAGTCCATGATTTGCAACATCCAGACCTGTAATAGGTCTTTCAGAATAGGATATCATCGAGAGGTCAAAAGGAAACTTCTCTATTTTGCCATTCAAGGATGAAAATCGGTTATAATAGCTCTTGAATGTTTGGTTCATGGAAGTCTTTTCTTTCGACACCAACATTAGCATGTCGCTATCAACCTGAGCGGCATGCGTTTGAGACCAGTTTATGAGTAACGTATTGACCAGATAATTGACGCTATGCGAAGCTCGTCGCTCAAAATTGTCGTTGTACACTCTTTTGCATTCGATGAAACAGTTTAGTATGGTTTGTCGCACATCTTCAAGAGCTTTAATCTCGCATTGTTTAAGCGAATTGGCTATATTCTTTCTGATGGGAAGAACAGCCTTGGTGAAATGCTGATTAGCTTGATGTACCATAAAATCTGTGACTTCACGGATAGATTCTATTCGAGTCTCGCTGAGCAACTTTTCATCATGGGTCAACTTCGCATCAACTTTTGTGATGTTCTGCTTGATGTTATTGATTAGCGTATTGATCAGCGTCCACACATGTTCAGAAACGACAAGCTTTCCTTTCTGCTCCAACAGTTTCCATGAACTATTCTCGAACTTTTCAAAGTTCTTTTTCAATGAGTCCCATTGGTCTGCAATGATGTCAGGTATCTTCTTCGCTGGCAGCATAGTGATAGAGCTGACACCATATAAATATGGAGAACGAACACCCAATCTATTCGTAATCTCATTGAGGGTATAGTCCATCACCACGGTGCGTTCAGCAACAGGCATCATATCTATCTTGGACACGACGAAAATGCATCGATGCAGACATCTCTTGACATGATTTAGCAGGAAGTGTTGCAAAGATGACGACATGGCTTGTTGAGCCGAAGTCAAGATGATAGCCATATCGGCTATATGCTCCACTACATCGCTGGTAATCTCGAAGTGATTGTTTGCCTCCAATGTGCCTGGATTAAAGCCTGGAGTATCTATCAATATGATGTTTGGGGGAAACTTGGCATCTGGAATAGAGATATGCAGGGATGTGACATCTTGTGCTATCGATGTCTCGGACGTGATATAATCTATGAGTTGGTTTATGTCGGTGGCTTCTTTATGGTATTTATGCTGCAAATAGAGATTGACTTTGCTCAACATGCCATTTGTCGCCAAATATTTCTTGCCATCGCTGAACTTTACATGGACTGCAAGCTCCTTGCCTTCATGTTTGAGATATGTGGCACACGCTGTGGTAGGAAAGACACCCTCTTTGAGTAACCGATGTCCTATCAAAGCATTGATAAAGGTACTTTTTCCCGAACTGAATTCGCCTACGACAGCAAGATAGAGTTTGTGGCTATCATGCTTTTGCTGAATATTCAGACAGGCTCGCTTCAGCTTTTGCTTGTCAGCGGGCTGCAGAAACTGGTCTGCAAGTTTTTCAAGTCGGGATAACGTTTCCTTTACATCCATTGATCTCAAAGCATTAAAGGCTCAAATCTTCATCGTCATCATGCGTGAACAAGTCGTCATATTTTTCAACCAAGTCGTCAAGCGACTCTGGATGGTCTAAGAAATCATGATAGAAGCTCGAGAACTCGTCTAATGTAGACTCATTGAGATTCATATCAAATCCTGCGACTTCCTCTAATTGATGGGTGGGTATTCCTGCAAAACTGGTGAGACCTTGGAAATCTTCTCCACTATACTCTTGTGGCGATTGGTCGGTAGACACCATAAAACAATTAGAATCTTTCCAAGCATCCACGAACTGGTCTGCAGGATAAGCCATTTGTACGTTCCCCGTGCCAGGGTCTGTCACTATGACTTGCGGATTGTCAGGATCTGTCGTATCTATGCCGACGACAACGAGTGCATGGTTGGCTTCACCTCCTGTATAGATATCCATATCGTGGTTCTCTACATCAGGATTGACCAGTTCCATACCATCCACGCCCACGATGATGTAATGGCCTTGAGCCAATTCGTTGGAAAGATTGAAGATATTGTTTCCTGTCGTACCCGTCGCGTCTATACCAAAGTAGTCCAGTATTCTGCCAACACTTTCCATTGGTGTACCATACCCTTCAGTATACCAGCCGTTGTCTTTAGCGATTTGTATCAACTCCTCTTGGCTCTTCTCTATACCAAACTTCTCCAGAATGATACGTTGCGACTGAATGGCACATGTATCATCGTAGTATTGGTATACTTGAGGGTCGAACGCTATGTTCACTGCGGGTTCACCAGAAATAGTATCCGCTGGAGTAATCTCACGTGGGCCTCCGTTAGGCATGGGCATAGAAGCAGAGGAGGGCGCTTGTGAACCATGGTCGGAGAATGGAGCATCAGCATCATTCTCTATAGTTTCATCTAACTTACTGAAATGACCTTCTTTGAAGAATTTGTAGATGACATAGCCTGCTACAGGAGAGGCCGTGTAGAGTGTTCGCTTTTTGGGTTTCGCATTCATAAAGATTTGGTTTTTAGGGCTAACAAATGGTATATAGGCCATCACTATCTGATAGCGATGGAAAAGCTTCATCAATTGAGGGCAACTGAAGGCAACTTTGGGCTCAGTAGATAATTAACGGGGCAATAGTTAAATTGTATTGGGGTTCAAGTATATACATACAAAAAAGCGTGAGATTCGTGTACGTCACTTATCTCACTCTTCTGGCCATCGAACTTGCCCCATCGTATAGATAAGCAACTTCGAAGCCCACGCCGATATGTATATAGTACCCCTACAACGATGACACACCACTCCTTTCTATCAAGAGTGAAGTATATCACATAAGGGGATGCATATAGACACATCCCGAGGACATCTACCGTTGCCTCACTCCTACGATGTGCTTCAAGTGTTCGATGTTTGAAGAGCAAAGAGTGAAGCGTCATAGTAAACGCCTTTCAATATGTAGTGATTCTCGTTCCCACCCAAATCCCGCTTTGCGTGACTAATCGTTTAGTCGCACTCAGCTCGACGTAGGCTGTCCTTTGTGGTACTGTGATGGAACTCGTCCATCAGCGATACGTTTCTATAGGACTTGTGAGAAATCGGGTGTAAAATTACAAAAAAACGCTATACAAACGACAACTTCTGCTAAAAAGTTATACTTCAATCGTTCTATGGAACAAATTTCGTGGCGTATAACTCTACTTTGTTAAGAACCCATATCGTATGAATGCAATAGGACAACAAGAATGACAAAAGAAAGGCTCGCTCAGGAAAGCAAGTGTTTTTTTGCTTTTCTTGAGCGAGCTAAAATCGTCTATATAGAAAATGAAACTATTCTCCTACCTCTTATATATGCGAAGAAGGGACATTATAAAAGACAATAGAAAGGGCTATTCTTCTATGCTTGAAAGCACAAGGCGGAAGCCCAAGTACTTGCTTCTGTTTTCGTCAGTACTCCAGTTGCGAAACGCTACACGGCTGTACTTCGTGCTTTCGAACCAACAGCCGCCGCGTGCCACGACAAACAGGCCATAAGACGGTCCCCCGGGGTTTTCGGTTGGTGAGGATGCATAATATTCAGAACCAAACCAATCACTACACAACTCCCATACATTACCACTCATATCGTAAAGACCTAACTCATTAGGTTTCTTTGTAGCTACATCGTGTGTTTGGTCATCGCTATTGTCAGCGTACCAAGCTACTTCATCTATATCGTTTGAACCGCTATATTTATAGCCTCGGCTCTTCTGCCCTCCGCGAGCAGCATATTCCCACTCGGCCTCGGTGGGCAGGCGGAACGTCTGTCCCGTAAGCGTATTGAGCTCCGAGATAAAGGATTTGCAATCGTTATAGGATACTTGCTCTACGGGAAGCTTATCACTCCTAAAATGACTGGGATTTGTACCCATCACTGCTGTGTAAAGTGCTTGTGTTACCTCTGTCTCACCGATGTAATAGTCTGAGAGTATCACTGTATGGACGGGCATCTCGTTTTCGCTACCATCCTCTGACCCCATACGAAATGTACCGCCTTGGACGGCAATCATCTTAAAGGTTACACCGTCGACATCGAATGTTTTGTATACTATATTAGGTGCATCATTTTTAGGAGCATCGTCATCGTCACTGCCACCACAAGAGGCCAGCGACAAGGGCAGCACGGTAAAGAACAAGGCTGCGGCTACATAGAATAAATACTTTTTCATTTTGATAAAATAAGTGAATATGAAATAAACTGCATAGTGTACAATACGGAAGAAAGTCACACAGCGATGGCACACTATACGAAGTGTACCATCGCTGTTGAATCAGAAGCGACCGCCGCCGAAGCCACCGCCGCCGAAGCCGCCACCAGGACCACCGCCACCAGGGCCGCCTCCGCCAGGTCCTTCACCAGCAGGAGGACCATCTTGGCCGCGCTGTCCTCTGCCACCTATTTGGCCGTCGCGGGCTGTACCGCCAAAGATATTGAGCTTGTAGGTGAAGGTCAGCATCATGTAGGAGTTGATGGCATTGGTGCGACTATCGCTACGCATCGTGGCACTGAGCGTGCGCGACACGTTGCTTTGGTTGTGGAGTATGTCATAGAACTGCAGGCTGATAATGGCTGCACGGCTACGCAGGAAGCTCTGCGAGATTTGTGCATTCCAAACCAGCTCGTTGGTATTCATTGAGCTTACGGAATAGCCGCGACGTGAATTGACACGCAGGTCTGTGCTGATAGACATGCCCCAGTCGAAACTGATGTTGGCACTGGCACCATAGCTGATGTCCCAAGTGTCCATCTTGCTACTCTCGGTGAGTGTAGCACGGGCATGGCGATACTGTACACGTCCAAAGAGTCCCACATCGCCCCAACTGCGTTTATAGGCTAAGTTGAGCGTTTCGTCGAGGGTTAAGTTGCGTGTAGTATTCTTACGGCTGAGATTGGTAGCATTGTCGTAGATTTCGCTATAGTCTATACCACTGCTGCTGGTGGAGAGCAAGCGCGGTGCATAGTAGAATCCCATGAGGGCGCGTGTCGGCGCACCGTGATCGGTAGTGCTGATATAGCCCACTTGGTTCTGATACGTGGCATTGGTATTGGTGGTGATAGAGAGATAGCGGTCGTAGTCCAGCGGAGTGTTAAACATGAAGTTGGCCTGCGTATTCCAGTTACCGTTGATATTGTCGGGACGTGTATAGCGGACACCCGTGTTTTCGTCGTATACCACTCGCGAACTGATGGAGTTGCTCGTTTGAGAGAACGACAGGCTGGCGCTGATACCTTGCAAGCGGTCGGCGTTGTAACCACGGTAGCGCGCATTGAGACGGTTGGTCCACGAGGGCTTCAGGCCTGGGTTACCACCGCTAATGTTGAGCGGGTTGCTGTCGTCCCACACATCAATGAGGTCTGTCATTGAGGGTTGTGAGGCTGAACCGCGATAGGAGATATCCAAGTTGTTGGTACGCGAGAAGCGATAGCGCAAGCGGAATTCGGGAGCAACGTTGAAGACATGGCGCGTCACGTGTTGGTCTATCAGTCCAGGACGCACATAGTCGAGCGTGGTGTTCTGCGGATTGAGCGATACGCCAGCACTCATATTGAGCGGGTTTCCACTGAGGCGCACGCCCAACTTGACGTTGTGGTTATAATAATGATAGCGCGCGTACTGGCTATTGTTCTCGTCCACCACTTCGTTGAGTACCTCTTGGGCTGCGAGCGTACCGAGTGTGAAGTTGTCTGCCAAGAAATAGTCGTAGCCCTCGCCTGGGAATTTATAAGGAATGCTGTCGAGACGATAGAGCGTGCGCTCGCTGTCGTTGAAACGATGGCTAAATTCGTACTGCAGTTCGCTGAACCATCGTCCACCAAGCCACTGCACATAGCCCACACGGGCACTATAGTTCCAGTTCTCGCTGGGCGTATCGGTGTATCGGTTGATAAAGCTGGCGGGCTGCGAGGTGCTGAAGTAGCGTATATCGGAGAGGGAATAACTTTCGCTCTTGCCTTTTCCCCATCCTCCATTGAGGCTCAAGGAGAGGTTGGTGCCTTTCGAGGAGAGACGGCGCGTCACATTGAGGCTTCCCGACAGCGAGAAGTTGTGGCTGTACGAACGGCTCTGCTGGCGGCTGGCGTTGATGGCGATAGCGGCTAATGAAGTGGGCAACGTATAGGTCTTGTCGGCCAGGACGCGCATCACACTGTCGAGCGGACTGGCTGCTTGTCCCACTTCGTAGGGATCATCGTTGAACGTAGCCGACTGACTCTGGCTCTTGCTTTTGGAACGAGTATAGCTCATCTCTGGACGGAAGCTCATCTGCGTCATCGAGTCGGGTTGCCAACGCAGGGAAGCATTCCCTCGGAAACTGCTGTTACTGGTGCGATTGTGGCTCAGAGAGTTACCAAACGAACGGGCGCTGCTTGCTGAAAGGAATGTCTCGCTGGATGTCTCACTGATGGTCTGGTTGATATTGTGATTGAAATTCCAGTCGGTTGAGAACGAGAAGTAACCTGGTGTGTTGCGCTTGAGACCATTCTCCCACGAGTAGCTTAGTGCTACATTCTTGCGCGTAGACTGTCCACGATTACCTCCAAATCCACGCGGGCCGCCCATACCTCGGTCGTTGGTGTTGTTGATATTACCAATGAGGGTGAGGTGGCTCTGGTCTGTGAAACGCGACACAAAGAGTCGGTCAGCATAACGTCCGTGCGTGCCTAAGCCAAGGTTGATATTGGTAATCCACGACTCGTTGAGTTCGCGCTTGGTTTGTATATCCAGCACAGTGGTCTCGTTGCCGTCGTCTATACCTGTCTGCTCTGCGTAGTCGCTGCGACGATCGTAGGCGCGTATCTGACTGACGAGGTCGGCTGGCAGGTTTTTCATTGCCGTCTCTGTATCTCCCTTGAAGAAGTCCTTACCGTTGATAAGAAATTCCGACACGGTTTTACCGTTGAACGTAATCGTTCCATCGTCGCTGACCTGTATGCCAGGGAACTGCTTGACGAGTGCCTCGAGCGTAGCTCCTGTGGGTACGCGATAGGCTGCAGCGTTGTAGATGGTAGTGTCCTCCACCTGTTGCACACGCGCGGCGGTAGCGGTGATGACGGCTGTACCCAACTCCTGCCCGCTAATCATCTGCAGCAGTCCAAAGTTGATGGTATCGTTCTCGTTCTTAGCCTCAAAAGTCTCGTTGATGGTGCCATAGCCTATAAACGACACACGCAGGCGAAACTCGCCTGCACGCTTCAACGTAAGCTCAAAACGTCCGTCCTCGTTGGTGTTAACGTTAGTCACTATACCCGAATCGCCTATGATAGCGGCAATAGCCGAGGCGACGGGTTCTTTGGTTGTCTCGTCTTGTACCGTTCCCTGAACTATCGTTTGGGCAGAAGCCGTAGCAACAAACAATGTGGCTACCATCCAAACGAGGAACGTTCGTGTGATGTGCGACATAAAAAATATGAGAGGTTCTTGTTTCGATAAACAGAAGGCGCGCTTGGCGCAACTACTCTGCTTGGACGCGAATACTCCTTATAGGTTTAAATAGTGGGGCAAAAATAAAGTAAAAATTTGTGTCAATATAGAGAATAACATAATTTTGTCACACAAAAACAACACTTTATCTGCTATTTCGCATGACAAAGATAGCCCAATACATCAATCGTATCGAGATTAAGAGTCTCTGGAGTGGACGCAAGCATATCGTGTGGCAGTTGCGCCCCGATGTGAATGTACTCAGCGGCAGAAACGGAGCGGGAAAGAGCACTATCCTCAACCGCATCATTCAGCAGCTACGCACCGCTCCCCCAACTGGCGAAATACCTGGCAAGCCCGTAGCTGGCGTACGCATCGATTTTGAGCCACAGGATGCCACATCCATACGCTACGACATCATTCGCAGTTTCGACCGCGTACTGCTGGATGGGCCACGACTCCAGACCGTTACCGAAGAACCCATAGCTACCGAACTGGATTGGCAACTCTATCAGCTACAACGTCGCTACCTCGACTATCAGGTCAACGTGGCCAACCGCATGATTGCCTTACTCAGCGAGGGATCGCCCCAAGCCCAGCAACAAGCGATGATGGCTTCGGAGGGAAAACGCAAGTTCCTCGATATGGTTGACAGCCTCTTTGCCGACACGGAGAAGAAGATAGACCGTAGCAGCAACGAGCTTCGCTTCATTCAGTACGGCGAGCCTCTCTCTCCCTACCGACTGAGTAGTGGTGAGAAACAGATGCTTATCATTCTGCTCACGGCGTTGACTGAGGATCGTCAGCCCTACGTATTATGTATGGACGAGCCTGAAGCCAGTCTGCACTTCGAGTGGCAAAAGGACTTGATAGGCATGATACGTACCTTGAACCCACACGCACAGATCATACTCACGACTCACTCTCCAGGAGTGATTATGAACGGTTGGGACGACGCGGTGACCGAAGTGGGCGACATCACACAGTAGCCTCGCCGCGCCACCCTCCCCACTACTCTCGCCTATGAGCCAGCACACCTCTACGTCTGCCCGACAGCCGAAGTCTTTGGCCGCCTATGCCAATAGCCGCTACGTCTCTGCACTCAACACGTTGCGGGGCAAGAAAGCACGGCGCAAGATTGTGGCCTACGTAGAGAGCTACGACGACATCACATTCTGGTCTTCTCTGCTTCGCCCACTCGAGACCGATACATTCTACTTCGAGGTGATGCTGCCCTCGTCCACCTCGCTTTGTAAAGGAAAGAAAGTCGCACTGTCCAATCAGCTTGGCGAGCGATTGGGCGACTACATGATAGCCTGCGTGGATGCAGACTACGACTACCTCATGCAAGGTGCTACACCAAACAGTGCCTTGCTCTACCAAAATCCCTACGTATTCCACACCTACGTGTACGCCATTGAGAGCTTTCACTGCTATGCAGCCTCGCTCTCCGATGTTTGTGTCACGGCTACGCTCAACGACCGCCGTGTTTTCGACATCGAAGCCTTCCTCACAGCCTATTCCCAAATCATTTGGCCGCTATTTGTTTGGAACATCTGGGCATATCGCTATGCGGGTGGCAAACCTTTTTCGCTCTTAGACTTGGCGCGCACCGTGGCGATGCCCGATGCCAACGTATATCGTCCAAATGAGAGTCTCGAGAAGCTGCGCCATCGTGTCAACGCTAAGATAGCCCGCCTGCAAAAGGCTTTTCCACAGGCTCGCAAGACGTACAAGCCGCTGCGCGATACGCTCTTCCAGCTGGGACTCACACCCGAAACCACGTACCTCTTTGTGCGAGGCCACGACTTGCAAGACAGTGTGGTGCTGCCCTTGCTGCAAACCATCTGCGACCAACTGCGACGCGAACGCGAGCGCGAAATTCGGAAACAGGCCATACACAGCACACAGATGCAAAATGAACTCGCGGGATACAGTCATGCTACGATGCCCGTGGAGGAAGTCCTCAGGCGCAACAAGGGATACACCACCTGTCCTTGGTATGAGCGTATACAAGATGACATACGCCACTTCCTCAACCACATCCAAACCACCCATGAAGACAATACCTCAGCCTCATAACCGTATGAACGTGCTGAGCCTCTTGCGCCACATTCTGCCCTTTGTCCTACCCTATCGCAGGCTTGTGGTACTCACACTGACGCTCACGCTCGTAGGTTCGCTCTTAGCACAAGTCAACGCCGTCGTACTCGACCGTGCCGTAGATGCCATCAACGCCCTGATACAGACCAACTTCACTTGGACGCAAGCCACACGCATCCTACTCCTCATCAGTGCAATACTTCTCGGCAAGGAGTTGGTAGCAGCCATCGTCACTTTCTTTCAGCGCTACTTTGGCGAACGCATGCGCATCTTCGTCAGTCGCGACATGTCGCTCAAGGTCGTAGAACGCATGTTGACGTTTCGCATGGCTTTCTTCACCCAAGAAGAGAACGAGACAGGGAAATTGCAATCGCGCATAGACCAAGGCGTGAGGAGCATGAGCAACACGGTGAACAATTTCTTCATAGAAATCTTGCCCCTCTTCACCAGCGCGCTGTTGGCACTCGTACTCATGTTTTTGGCCAACGTATACGTGGGTCTCGTGGCATTGTTCATCGTGCCCATCTATTTCTATGTCACGCATCTGCAAGCCCTCAAGATGAAAGGCGGACGCCGTAGCATCTTTGCCAGCCATCAAGCCGTGAGCCAAAGCATACTGAGCATCATAGAGAGCATCAGCGTCATCAAATCGTTCAATCGCGAAGGCATAGAGGCCGACCGACAAGCCGATATTCAGTGCACCATGACCGAGCAACAGCTCAGCACACGCCAGCAGAGCTATATGTGGAGCGGGCTAAAAAGTTTTTTGGAGCAGATAGGCACGGTGCTCATCATCATTCTCACGGCCTACCTCGTGCTGACCGACTACCCCGGCATGAGCATCGGCAAGATTATGTACCACGTGATGCTTTTTGCCAACGTCAGTGCTCCCATACGCCAGCTTCATCGCATTTACGACGACATGAACGATGCCCTAATCTATGCCGAAGGTTTCTTTGGCATTCTGCACGCTACCGAAGAGGTGGAGCACTCGGGCGCGTACCATCCCGAGACGATACGCGGCGACTTTGAGCTGACGCACGTGGACTTTGCCTATAGCAACGGCACACAAGCACTCACCGACGTGTCGATGCACATCCGCGCAGGCAAGATTACCGCCTTAGTAGGCCTCAGCGGTGCGGGCAAGAGTACTGTTGTGAACCTGCTCGACAAGTTCTATCAACCGCAACACGGCACAATCAAACTCGACGGTGCGGACCTCGACAAATGGGACACGACATGGCTGCGAGAGCACATCGGTCTGGTGTTACAAAAAAATCATATCTTTGCAGGCACTATAGAGGAAAACATACGCTACGGCAATCCTCATGCTACCCGCGAGCAAGTAGAAGAAGCCGCCCGAAAAGCCTATATATACGACCAGATAGTGGCACTCCCCCAAGGCTTTGCCGCGTCCGCGCTGCAACTCTCGGGCGGGCAACAACAGCGCATTGCCATAGCGCGTATGTTTCTCAAGAACCCTCCCATCATCTTCCTTGACGAACCCACAGCCAGCCTTGATGCGATAGCCACCGAGCAGATCAAAGCCAGCATTGATGCCATCAAGCAGGGACGCACGGTCATTATCATTTCGCACAACATAGGTCAAATCATCGATGCCGACGATATCTATGTGTTGCAACAAGGTCGCGTGGTGCAGGCTGGTTCTCCCGAAGAGGTCTACCGACAAGGCGGTATCTACAAGGAAATCTTCGATGCCAGTGCGCGCAGCATGAATGCCGACAAGATAGCCCACACGCTATCTGAAGGTTAGGTTGGCGGCGGTTTGTCCCTTTCCGTCCGCTGTACGTCCCAAACATTTTTTGCGTCAATGTAGTTCAATCTGCTGCATTGACGCATCTTTTTTGTGCCAGAAGCACGCGATTTTATGAACTTAGGTTAAGTTTGTAAGAATTTAGGCTTAGTTTTTGTAAACTTAGGCTAAATTTGTATAAACTAAGCCTTAATTTATAAAATGGAGTGGTGGCAGGATAAAAAGGGAGGATGGTGGAATAAAATGGATGGGATGGTGGAGAATATGAAACGTGAAAAATGGAAAATCTGAAACGAAAATGGTGTATTTTTGACCTATACACCGTATTTTTGCAGCAAATGACGGAAAGGCTGTGTCGCAGTGGGTAATGACGATATGCGATGCGCTTTTTCGCAGAAAGGATGGGCTGCTTTCGGTAGCAAATGATGAACATGCTATATCGCAGTTCGTTCATTTCAAATTAGCAGTTCGCTCATCCCCAATTGGCAGTTCGTTTTTTCAAATTAGCAATTAGTTCATCCCAAA
>JAFVCB010000058.1 GCA_017479555.1 Bacteroidaceae bacterium
GAGAGCCAACGTGGACTCGCCCACTTCTTAGAGCACATGTGCTTCAATGGTACGGAGCATTTCCCTGGCAATAGTGTCACGGAATACCTCCAGACCATAGGTATCAACTTCGGAGGTGAGCTCAACGCATACACTGCTACCGACGAGACGGTGTACAACATCGACAACGTTCCAGTCACTCCTGGCCACATCGACTCCTGTCTGCTGATTCTTCACGACTGGTCTCACTCGGTGCTTCTCGAAGACGAAGAGATTGACAAGGAGCGTGGTGTGATCCACGAAGAATGGCGTCTGCGCAGCAGTGCTACCCAGCGCATGTTTGAGCGCAATCTCGAGACGCTCTATCCTGGCTCGCGCTATGGCCGTCGCTTCCCCATCGGACTGATGAGCGTCGTAGACGAATGCCCCTACGACACCCTGCGTGCCTACTACCACCGCTGGTATCGTCCCGAGCTGCAAGGCATCATCGTAGTGGGTGACATCAATGTGGACGAGGTAGAGCAGAAAGTCATTGCCCTTTTCAGCGACATCCCCAATCCCGAGAACCCAGAGCCCTATGTGGACTATCCCGTGCCCGACAACGATGCGCCCATCTACGTCGTGGATAAGGACAAGGAGCAGCCTCAGATATACATCGAGATGATGTTCAAGCACGAAGGACTGCCGCGTGAGTTCCGCAACACACCCGCCTACATCGTGATGGACTACGCAGACAATGTCACGATGATAGCCATCGACGAGCGTTTGAGCGAGTTGGCACAAAAGCCCGAATGCCCTTACCTCCAGGCTGGCTGCTACGATGGCGAATACATCATGAGTAAGACCATGAACGCCTTCAATGTAGTAATCGTTCCAAAGCCCGGACAGGATGTTCAAGCCACCGAAGTCGTTTCTGCAGAGTTAGAGCGCATACGTCGCTTTGGCTTGACCGATAGCGAACTGGAACGTGCCAAGCAGGAGTTCCTCAGCCAGCTTGAGCAACGCTATGAGAATCGCGAGAAGCAACAGAACGACTACTTCGTTAATCGTTACGTGCGTGCCTTCCTCGACAACACACCCATCTCGAGCATAGAGTACGACTACCAGCTCTACCAGTTGATGTCCTCACAGTTGGGTGCAGACATGCTCAACGAGATGATTAAGGAGCGCGTATCCAGCATAGAGAAGAACTTCGCCCTCATCGCCTTCTATCCAGAAAAGGACGACGTGCGCGTACCCGAGGCTGCCGAGCTCCAGGAGGCTGTGCAGCGTGGTCGCAGCACCGAAATAGCTGCCTACGTGGACAACGTGCGCAACGAACCCCTCGTACCCAAGACTCCTAAGGCAGGTAAGATTGTTCGCGAAGAAGCTGCAGCCTTTGGCTACACGCAGTGGACACTCTCCAACGGCGCTGTGGTCTACTTCAAGCAAACCGACTTCAACGACAGCCAAGTCATCTTTGGCGCACGCAGCTTTGGCGGTTTACAAGCTGTGAAGCCGAGCGACGTGATCAGCGCTCGCCTGGCCGCTGAAATTGTCAACGGCGCTGGTATCGGCGCTTTCTCTGCCACCGAGCTGAGCAAAGCCTTGAGCGGCAAGCAGGTATCTGTAGTGCCAAGCATTTCCAACACGGGCGAAGCCCTCGACGGTAGTGCTACACCCAAGGACCTCCGCACACTCTTTGAACTCGTTTACCTCAACTTCACCAGCCCCGGCAACGACCTTGACAGCTACAACCGTCAGATAGAGGCCATGCGCACTCAGCTCAAGGCACAAGAACGCGTACCCGAGAGCGCCCTGCGCGACAGCATCATATCCACTTTCTACGCCAACCATCCCTTCGTTAAACCCATCAAGGAGAACGACCTGGACGGCATCAGCTTCAAGAAACTGCGCAAGGTATTTAGCCAACGCTTCAACAGTGCGGCTGACTTCAACTTCTACTTTACGGGCAATTTCAACGTAGACTCCTTGCGCCTCTTCACCGAGACCTACCTTGCCAGCCTGCCTCGCGTCAAGGCACGCGAAGCACGTCCAGCAGCTGACATCAGCATGGTAGAAGGCATACGCACCAACCGTTTCACACGCCAGATGGAGACACCTAAGAGCTACATCCTCCAAGTATGGCACGGCAAACAGCCTTGGACGCTGCGCGACGAGGCCCTGCTTGATGTCCTCGGTCAGATACTCTCACAACGCTATCTCAAGAGCATTCGCGAAGAAGGCAGTATGGCTTACAGCGTGAGCGCAGAGGGAGAACAGAGCTTCGGCATTGATGAGGAATACACCATACAGACTATCTGTCCCGTCAAGCCTGAGAAGGCCGATAGCGCTCTGATGCTCATGCGCCAAGGCATAGACGATATAGCCCTCTACGGTGTGACTGCCGATGAACTCGAGAAAGCCATCAGCTTCAACGTGAAGACCTTTGCCGACAACCAACGCCGCAACGGATACTGGGAAGGCCTCATCCGTGCCTACACCATCTACGGTAAGGATCGCTACACCGACTATGAAACCATCCAGCGCAGCATCACGAGCGACGACATTCGCAACTTCGTCAGCCGCAACTTGTTGGTGAACTACGCCAACTGCGCTACGGTCATCATGCTTCCGCAGTAAGTCCGCGCTACACTGCATACACTCACATCAGCGTGCCGATGCCACCCGCGTGACATCGGCACGCATTGTTTTATACCTGCTGCAACGCCTCCACAAGCGCGGCGCGGGCGGCATCGCGCAAGCACGCTACATCGCACCATATACCACATCCACTAAGCAGACTGCGCAGGGGAAAAGTACAAAATCGGAGGTTGGCATAAAAATCACGAAACCAAATCGCAGGCAATCGGTTTTTAATGCTTACTTTTGCGGCATCCGAAGGCACGAAAAAGGGTTCTTGGCTACGCCGAAGCCTATCTGCCAAGCGGTACATCCTAACCCACTGTTTATTGAAAACATCATGATTATGAAAAAGACCATACTTACGCTCTTTGCCCTGCTATTCGTTCTGACCAGTAACGCACAGTTCTACGCCGGAGGCCGCCTCGGGTGGTGGCGCGACGGCAATTCGCACGACAAGCGTTTCACCATACAGCCCGAGGTGGGCTATGAGTGGAACGACTGCCTGAGCTTCGGCGCCGTCGTAGGCTTCTACAAAGACAAGACCCAATTGGTCAAGGAAGCAGCTCCCGCAGGAGAACAAAACACCATCACACGCTCCTTCGAGTTCTCGCCCTATGTGCGCTACAATGTTGTCAAGGCAGGCCCCGTCAACCTCTTTGTGGACGGCACCGTAGGCTTTGCCACGAGCCGCACCGCTTCACAAGCCTCGCGCAACAGTTTCCGGATAGGCGCGCGTCCTGGCGTGAGCGTAGCTCTGGGCAAGTCGTTCAGCGCCGTGGCGCACATCGGTTTTGTGGGCTACGCCGACAGTGAGACAGGGCTTTACCGCGACGGTGCAGGCATTGACCTGAGCGGCAACGAACTCACCTTCGGCGTTTTCTACCGCTTCTGATCCGAGCGCGCAGCGCGAGCCATTTTTGCGCATAGCGCGCAGATTTTCCTCTACGTCCGACATCTATTCTTGGGTGTCGGACTAATTTTATGAATTAAGCCTAAGTTTTCAAAAATTGAACCTCAGTTTATGAAAACTAAGCCTAAATTCTCACAAACTAAGCCTAAGTTTATAGAATACATAGGAGCGCAGAAGAAATCACTCGGCACTTCGGGGAAAATGGAGATGCCAGCGAAGCAAAAAGATGCCGTCATCGCATCGCGCCGCAAGCCATTGCGCTCATCTTTCTACATCGCCAAACAGACCATATAGGCATCATCGCGCGCCTATAAGCCGACTTGAAAGGGCAAAAAACTGCAAAAAAACGCATACATCACTAATATAATGTTTATTTTTGCCGATGTGAAAAAGTACAAAAAGCACATACGTTTCACGCTTGCCCTCTCCCTCATCTGCATAATCCTCATCGGCCTGACGACATGCGACAAAGGGCAAGCACCAGGCATTGCCGACGGCGCACCATCGGTATACTACTGGCGCACCACGCTGCGGCTCGACTCCACAGAGCGCGCTTTTCTTGCCCAGCACCACATCGAGAAAGTCTACCTCCATCTCTTCGATGTCGTGGTTGCTGACGGGAAATGCCAGCCCGCAGCCACGCTCGCCTTCAATGACACCCTGCCAGCCGACATACGCATCGTGCCCACCGTCTTCCTCACCGAGGAATGCCTACATGCCGACACCACCGACCTCGCCTCGCACATCGTAGCGCGCGTGGCCAAGATGTGTCAGGCCAAGCGGCTTCGCCACGCCCACGAATTGCAGATTGACTGCGACTGGACGCCCACCTCACGCGAAGCCTATTTCGGTCTGTTGGCGCGCATACGCACCCAGCTCGCCGCGCTGTCCGACAGCGAAGCTCCCGAGGGCTGGCGGCTCAGTACGACAATCCGCCTGCATCAGCTCTCGCAGCCCGCGCCACCCGTGGCATACGGTGTGCTGATGCTCTACAACACCGACAGCCCCTATAAACGCGACAGCCGAAACCCCATCTTTGCTCCCGAAGACATTCAGCCCTACCTGCGTTCGCTCCAACACTACAGCCTGCCCCTCGTGGCCGCATATCCCAATTTCCGTTGGCAACGCCTGTTCCACGGCGACGAATTCAAGGCCTTGCTCTACAGCGAGAACCTATCCGACAGCACGGTCTACGAACCCGTAGAGGGCGACTCGCTCTATCGCGTGGTGCAGGGACGCACCCTCCACGTGGAGCTGCAAGGCAGTCACGACGTGCGCCTATTGCCTGGAGACGAGGTAGTCGTCACACGTCCCAATGCCGGCGAACTCATATCCACTGCCCGCCTTCTGCATAAGGCCAGGCCAAGCCTGCACAACCAAGTCATTTTCTACCACCTCGACCATGCTTCAATTAACCAACTCAATCAGAAAGACTATGAGACCATGTACCATTTGCAGTAAAGTGCTTGCACTCTTGCTGCTCCTTAGTGGCGTATCCCTCAACGCTTGGAGTTGTACCTATTACGACTCAAACAACTACTACCTCTTCTACGTGTTCGAGGGTTCACGTACCAATCGCGACTACATCCAGTCGGAGCTGGCTCAGTGGTGGAGTAGCTACGTCGGCACCACCGTCAGCGTAGACGACCTCGAAGCCTTGAGCCACGAATCTAAGGCAGACTTCGCCCAGTCAACGAACCCCATCGTCAGGGCGGCCTATCAGAAGAAAGACAAATCCATGCAGGCCTATCTCGACCTCCTGTGTCAGTACCTCAGTCTCGCTCCCCAAAGCGATAACGACCCATGGTATTACCCCGACGATGAGGAGGTGGAAACGACGCGTCGCAACCTCATCAAACTCGAGAGCCAAGCCGCGAAAATCAAGTCCACGAAGTACGCTCCTCAGTTGGCTTTGTTGCGCCTCCGAGCCTTGTTCCAGGCCAAAGAGTGGGCGCGTCTGGTGCAGCTCTACGAAAGCACCGTAGCGCCTATGCCCAAGAGCATCTTTCGCGATATGTCATCCGGCTTCTACGCCGGCGCACTCCGTGCCTTGGGCAAAGACGAGGATGCCGCCGAGATCTACGCCGAACTGGGCGACCTGCATAGCGCCACATGGTGCGTACACGATGGCCGCAATATCGGCACACTACGTAGGCTCTATCAGACCAATCCCAACAGCCAGGTGGTTCGTTTGCTGCTGCAAGACTTTGTGAACAACACACAAGAGACTACCGATGAGCTTTTCCACACAGACTACACGTTAGGACACGATGGCTATCTCTCAAAAGTAACGATGGGAGAGGTGAACGAATTCATCGCGCTCGCCGAACAGGCGGCAGCCAATCCGCAAGTTCAGGATACCAAGATGTGGCTCACTGCAGCCGCATGGACGGCTTTCCTCTACAAGCAGACGGCAAACGCCCAAGCACTCATACAACGCGCACTCACCGCACGCGGCGAAGAAATATCGCAGCGCACCGCGCGTACCATCAACATAGCGATGCGCATAGAGACCGAACGCGACACGAAGACGCTCGAAGCCTTCCTCCTGCCAGAACTAAAGTGGCTCACCAGCCAAGCGGCACAGGCTGGGCAAGACTATTCACCTGCCTACTACGCCACACAGCGCATCCTCATTCGTCACCTGTCCGAGCGCATGACCAAGGAAAACCGTCCCCTCGACGCTGCGCTATATCTCAGCTTAGCCAGTCGCATCAGAGAAAACAACTATGAGGCAGAAGAGGTCTCACCCCGCTACGTGGACTACAGCTCCGACTACGTTGACGAACTGATTCAGTTAGACGCCGATGCGTTGAAGGAAGTCTACGCTCAACTCTTCGAGCAACCACATACCAACCTGCGCAGCTATCTCATCGAACAGCTCGCACCCGAATTGAAAAAGAAAGATTTCTACAACGACCTCATCGGCACTGCTCTCATGAGAGAAGCACGCTTCGAAGAGGCCTTGCCCTATCTCGAGCGCGTATCGCTGGATTTCCTCTCCCAACAGTTGCTTTCGTACTACATGGCACGACGCGATTACAGCCTTGAACGTTGGATGGGACCTCGCCAGACGCTGCCCGAAGTCAAGGACGGATACGGCGGTGAAGTGCCTACCAAGCTCACGAGCAACCAGCGCGCTAACTTCTGTCGCCACATCATCGAGCTGAAGGGCGCACTCAAAGATGCTGCAACCACAGAGCAAGCAGCGGATGTCCACTATATGCTGGCCACGCTCCTTTATCAAGCCACGCAGCTTGGCGACTGCTGGTATCTCACAGCGTATGGTCGGAGCACTTATGTTGAAGAAGTAGACACCCTCTACAAACTGGTCAACACCCATCTCGCAGAGGGGCTGAAGCTTGCCCAAAAGGCTAAGTACGACGAACTGACCGATGAGTTCCTCTTTGCCAAGGCCTATTGTGAAGCACAGGGTCAAGCCTTCTATACATACGAGTACGACATCGACTCCGAGCGCTACACGCTGGAGTTCGACATGGACAAAATCTCTCTCTACGGAAAGGACTTCACCGCACTGACCGACCACGTATGGCAGATGCCCGTCGAGAAGCGTCCAGACTATGTGACAAACTGTGACGTAGTGACTACATTCATCGCTCGATTTGGCGGGAATAAGTAGCGAACACATTCGTCGCTCACTGCCATAAACCCGACAGCTGCAGACGTTACACAGCCTTAATCTATATGACCTATCACAACAATTATCTAATCATTCTCGCAGGCGGTGCAGGCAAGCGTCTCTGGCCTGTAAGCCGTCAGCAACGTCCCAAACAGTTCCTCGACCTCTTTGGCGAGGGACGGACGTTGCTGCAACAAACCTACGACCGCTTCGCAACGTTCATTGACGCAGAGCGCATATACGTTTCTACGTTTGACGAGTACGCCGACGAAGTATTGCGCCAATTGCCCGACATTCGACCAGAGCACGTGCTCTCCGAACCCGTGCAACTCTCTACCGCTCCAGCAGCAGCCTGGGCCACCTTCCATATCGA
This sequence comes from Bacteroidaceae bacterium, assembly GCA_017479555.1. GTDB lineage: Bacteria > Bacteroidota > Bacteroidia > Bacteroidales > Bacteroidaceae > Alloprevotella. The sequence goes on from JAFVCB010000058.1 coordinate 7,528, forward strand.
ACAATTCGATCCCGAAGCCAATATCATCGTCACGCCCGCCGACCATCGCATAGGCAACACCTCACAGTTTCAGATCGATGTAGAACAAGGGCTGCGCTACGTGGAGACCCATCACGACTTCTTGGCCTTAGCCTCTCGCCCATATACGCCCAACACCGCTTATGGATACATCCAAAAAGGAGACACCGTGGCTGGCCTGCAAAACCACTACCTTGTCAAGTCGTTCAGCGAAAAGCCCGATGCCGAGTTTGCCAAGATGTTTATCGAGAGCGGCGAGTTCGTATGGAATACGGGGCTTTTCATTTGGTCCATTCCCACGATGGTGCGCGTACTCGAACAACTCATGCCCGACGTGGCAGCACGCTGGCACGAAGAAGCCCGCGTACTCAGCTACGACGAAGAGCAGAGCCTCATACGCCAGTTCTATCCAGCCAGTCTCAGACTCAGCGTGGATTTGCTCATCTTAGAAAAGAGCCAGCACAACGTCTGCGTACAGGAGTGCGACTTCGGATGGGCCGATATCGGGTCGTGGAACGGCGTATACGATGCAGCCAAACACGACGGCGACAACAACGCTGTACTCTCGGGCGATGCCCTACTGAGTGGATGTAGCGGCAACATCGTGAGCCTCAGTCCAGGAAAGATAGTTTGTGCGCGTGGACTCAAAGACTATCTTGTAGCCGAAAAAGATGGCGTCATCGTCATCTGTCCGCACAACGAAGCCCACACGCTTCGCCACTTCCTCAACGAAGCCCACATGCGCTACGGAGAAGACTGCATTTAGTCCCCAAACAATCCTTCCCCCGACAGAATGTTTGATAATCACCGACAAGCCCTATAGACCTTAGCACAGATTATTTGGTGAATAGGTCAATTGTCTATCCCATTCCTGCCCACCGCCAACATCGCGGTGGGCATTCTTTTGCGGGGCATAAAGGTCATCTTTGCGAGAAGGTGCGACGGGTACGTAACAAAGAATAACACGACTCAATTCCATTGCAGCAAAGGGATAAAGAGCCAAAAGAAATACCTATATTTGCAGGCATAAACAACGCATAGCAATGCTAAAGAATCAAACAAACACCAAGCCTAAGTTTATAAATCAAGCCTAAGTTTATAGCATGCATCCGTTGTGGGAGAAAATCAAGGCTTGCGCGTAGAAAATTTGAAAAAAAAGGAAGTGTTTTTTATCCTTTGTTAGCTCCTATTATTGCGCATGAATGGGGCAGACTTTCCCGTCTTGCTCTGTCATCGTGCGGACTTTGTACTTATCATTGGGCATGAACGGGGCAGCGACTCCTGTCTGACAGATTGGTCTATTGGATGTGTTGTCTGTTAGGTAGGAAAGGGGAGGGTGAGTTGCCCATCGCCTAAGAGGTTGAACGAACGGCGGTGGATGGGGGTAGGGCCAAAGTCTCGTATCGCTTGGCGATGCTCGGCTGTACCATAGCCTGCGTTGCGATCCCAGCCGTATTGAGGATAGCGCATGTGCTGCTCGGCCATGTACTCGTCGCGATGAGTTTTGGCTAAAATGCTTGCTGCTGCGATGTGCTGGTATTTACCATCGCCTTTCACAATCGTGGCATAGGGGATGTCGGCATAGGGGGTGAACCGATTGCCGTCTATGGCGATGAAGGCTGGGCGTGTCTGCAAGCAGTCCAGCGCACGGTGCATGGCGAGCATGGTGGCTCGCAGAATGTTCAGTTGGTCTATCTCTTCCACACTGGCTATGCCCACGGCCCAAGCGATGGCATCGCGCTCTATCTCGATGCGCAGCAGTTCGCGCTGATGGGCGGTGAGTTTCTTACTGTCGTTGAGCAGCGGATGAGAGTAGTCTTGGGGAAGTATCACGGCGGCTGCGTAGACATCGCCTGCCAAGGGACCTCGTCCTGCCTCGTCTACGCCAGCTTCGATGAGGCCGTGAGGATTGTATACGCGTTGCAGTGCCATGGTGCGGTGGGCTTGTGGATGGTTGCTTTTGGTGGCAAAGATACGTTTTCTGCGGCAGAATAAGAAGTGCTATGGAGAAGGGTTAAAAGCGTTTAGTGGAAAGGCTAAAACATCTTCTTGACGCGCTGTATTCCTTCTGCGAGAGCGTCGATTTCCTCACGGGTGTTGTAGAGCGCGAAACTGGCGCGTGCCATGCTCTCTACACCGTAGCGTTGCATGAGTGGGTAGGCGCAGTGGTGGCCCGTGCGAATGGCTATGCCAAGCCTGTCGAGCAGCGTGCCGAGGTCAAGGGGATGAATGCCTTGGATGGTGAACGAAACGACAGCGTCGCGCGCTGCAGCTTGGCCAAAAATGTGCAGTCCGTCAATGGCCGACAGCCGTTCTATGGCATACCGTGTGAGGTCGTGCTCGTGGCGTGCGATGGCTTCGAGCGACGTTTGTTGCATATAGTCGAGTGCTATGGCCAAGGCATGCGAACCCACGTAGTCGGGCGTGCCGGCCTCGAACTTATAGGGCGGTTGTTGGTAGGTGGTTCGCTCAAAGGTGACGCGCTGTATCATCTCGCCCCCGCCCTGATAGGGTGGCATTTGGTCTAAGAGCGTCTCGCGCCCATAGAGTACGCCGATGCCTGTAGGTCCGTAGGCCTTGTGTCCGCTGAAGGCCAAGAAGTCGCAGTCCATCTCTTGCACATTGACGACTCGGTGCGGCACGCTCTGCGCGGCATCCACCACGAGCAGTGCGCCATGAGCATGTACCATGTCGGCTATCTGGCGTATGGGATTGACTGTCCCCAGTACGTTGCTCACATGACAGATACTCACGATGCGGGTGCGCTCGTTGAGCAGTTGGGAGAGGGCTTCGAGGTCGAGCAACCCGTCGTCGGTGATGGGGCAAACCTTGATGACGATGCCGCGCCGCTCGCGTAGGAGTTGCCAAGGCACGATGTTGCTGTGGTGCTCCATCTGACTGATGATCAGCTCGTCTCCCTCGCGCATAAAGGCTGCGCCCGCACTCTCTGCTAAGAGGTTGATACTCTCTGTGGTGCCACGTGTGAAGACAATCTCCGAGGCCTGTTGCGCTCCAATGAAACTACGCACGCATTCGCGCGCCGCTTCGTGCAGTTCGGTGGCTTGTTGTGATAGGAAGTGTACGCCGCGATGTACGTTGGCGTTGGTGTTGTAGTACTGGTCGGTGATGGCTTCAACCACGACGCGCGGCTTCTGCGTAGTTGCAGCATTGTCGAGGTAGACGAGTGGTCGGCCATATACTTGGCGTGAGAGGATGGGAAAGTCGGCGCGTATCGTTTCGTTCATCGCTGTGCGTGGAATGGGATAGGGGAGAAAGCGTGTGGTGAAAGGCTGAAGAGGGAGAGCGACGCGTGGGCGTTTTTTTTTATTTACCACAAAGGCCACAGCCTGCACAGTGGACATCGTCGTCGCCACGGAAACGCATGTCTATCAGACTGGTCAATCGGTCGCGCAGGGCGGGGATGTCGATGTGGCTGATGACCTCGCTCACAAAGGCATGCTGGAGCAACAAACGCGCCTCGGCCTCGCTGATGCCGCGTTGCCGCATGTAGAAGAGGGCAGACTCGTCGAGCTTGCCCACTGTGGCACCATGGTTACACTTCACATCGTCCGCGTAAATCTCGAGCATGGGCTGCGTGTAGGCGTGAGCGTTGGGGCTGACACAGAGATTGGCCGACGTTTGTTGGGATATGGTTTGCTGCGCGCCTGGGGCAACATAAACCTTACCTGCAAAGGCTGCAGTACTCTCTTGGTTGAGTACGCTCTTGTAGAGCATTTCGCTCTGGCAGGCAGGGGCGTGGTGGGCGATGAGCAGGTTGTTGTCGATATGCTGTGCCTCGCTGGCCACGATAGCGCCCGCCATGAATGTTTGTGCGCCTTCGCCCTTGAGAGAAACGTTGGCCATGGTGCGCGATGTACCAGCACGCAGTGTGACGTCGCAGAGATTCAGTCGACTCTCGGCCTGTTGCGTGGCATAGATATTATGATAGCGCGAACACTGGCTGTTGGTCTCTTCTACGCTGTAGATGCTCAGTTGTGCGCCTTCGCCCAGGCTAATTTCGCTGACCTCAGTGGTGAGCGTCTGGCTGCGTGTGGTGCAGTGGTCGCAGAGCAGAATGGTGGCTGATGCGTGGGCTTCGCATAGAATGAGCAACCGTCTGTTGTGCATCGCAGGAGTGTTGGTCTGCGCGGTGTTGACTATCTGGAGGGGAAGCGCGGGGGAGGCATTACGCTTGACGTAGATGAATAGCCCGTCTTGCACCAATAGCGTGTTGAGTGCGGTGAGCGCGTCGGGTTGCTCCGATGCCAGCCTGTTGTAGTGTTGTTGTAACAAGTCGGGATACACCTGTTGCGCTTCGTGGAGCGACATCACTTCTATGCCCTCGCAGGTGGAGGGGACTTGGGAGGAAGTTGGTAGCATCACATCGCCAGCCACGTAGCGCGTCAGCGCTTTGAGGCCAGGTACGGCACATGCAGCAACCTGTTGCTTGCCTGCGAGACGTTGCAGGTTCAGTCCGTAGTCAGGCTCGAGTAGAGCCGCAACGTCGGTGTACTTATAGCGTTCTTGTCGAGACGTAGGCAGACCATGAGCCTTCAACTCTTGCAAAGCCTTCGCGCGTGCCTCGTTCAATACTTGTGGCGCGGCGTGGCACAATATGGCTTGGTGTGCCTCGTAGAGGTCGATGTATTGTTGTAGGGCGGCATTCATGACTCTTCAGCCTTGATGAAGTCAAATCCTTTGTCCTCAATCTCGTAGCCCAACTCGGCTGTGCCGCTACGCACGATACGTCCGTTGAACAATACGTGTACGAAGTCGGGCTTGAGGTAGTCGAGCATACGCTGATAGTGGGTGATGACGAGTGCAGCGGTGTCTTTGGTGCGCAGTTTGTTGAATCCTTCGGCCACCACGCGTAGGGCATCGACATCGAGTCCACTGTCGGTCTCGTCGAGGATGGCAAAGAGCGGCTCGAGTACGGCCATTTGGAAAATCTCGTTTCGTTTGCGCTCGCCCCCGCTGAAACCCTCGTTTACGCCACGGCTCATGAAGTGGGCATCGAGTCCTACGGCCTGACGCTTCTCGCGCAGGAGTTTGATGATTTCAGCGGCCTTCATCGGTTCTTGTCCACGATAGGCACGCTGTGCATTGATGGCTGCTTTGAGAAAATTAGTCATGGACACGCCAGGTATCTCTATGGGCTGCTGAAACGACATGAAGATGCCTTCGCGTGCGCGGTCTTCGGGTGAGAGCGAGAGCAGGTCTTTGCCGCGAAAGGTCACTGTGCCAGCCGTGACATCGTACTTGGGATTACCCACGAGTACGTTGCTCAAGGTGGACTTCCCTGAGCCGTTGGGTCCCATCAGTACGTGTACTTCTCCTGCGTGGATTTCGAGATTGACGCCTTGCAAGATGGGTTTTCCCTCAACAGAGGCGTGTAGATTAGATATTGTGAGCATCTAAATAAGCTGATTGATAGAACTTGCCTTTTATCCCTTGATGGTTTGTAGGAGTTGCTCGCCGTGAATTTTAGTCTTGATTTGCTTCGCTCCGAGGATGTGGGTGACGACACCATTCTCGTCGATGAGGAAAGTGGTGCGTACCGTACCCATGTATTTGCGTCCGTAGAGCGACTTCTCTTGCCAAACACCGAAAGCCTCCACGAGTTGATGGTCGGTATCGGCTATGAGTGGGAAGTTGAGGGCGTGTTTGTCGATGAATTTGCGGTGCGAAGCCTCGTCTTGCACACTGACACCGATGACTTCGTAACCTGCATCGCGCAAATCGTCGCGATGGTCGCGAAGGCTGCAAGCCTGTGCGGTGCATCCGCTGGTGTTGTCTTTGGGATAGAAATAGAGAGCCACTTTGCGTCCTGGGTAGTGGCTGAGACGTACCTCGTTGCCGTCTTGGTCTTTGCCCAAGAGGTCGGGTGCTTTGTCGCCGATGGTAATCATAGGTGTTCCTTGTGTTTGTGATAGGTGATGGAGGGCGGGGAGCGCGTAATGCTTACAACCTACTAAAAATATAGCAGCAATGATTTTCCCCTTTTATATCCTTGGTAGCCTCCACTTAGAGAGCAAAAGTACACAAAAACAGGCGCAGAGCCAACCAAAAGCGTGCTTTTGTAGTCGTTTTGCTGCGATAGCGCGACTTCAGCGCCACCAAAGTGCGTGAAATCGTAGGCAAAGGCGGGCGGTGTTCTATTTCTCAAAAACCTTGTGCGTACCGTCCGCATCGAGATAGATGAGGTAGGCGCGCAGCGCAGGATTGTCGTTCAGCACGCGCTGTGCGCTGTCCAGTCCCAGTACCATAAATGCCGTAGCGAATGCATCGGCGGTGGCACAGTCTTCGGCCAAGACGGTGGCCGAGATGATGTTTCGCTGAATAGGCATGGCTGTGCGTGGGTCAATGGTGTGTGCCACTTTCTTTGCCCCCTGTTGATAGAAGTTCAGATAGTTGCCGCTGGTAGCCATAGCCCCAGTACCCAGTGTCACGACACGATGGATTGTACCCAAGCGTGCCCCCTCGGTGGTAGGTTCTATGATGCCTACCGTCCAGGGCTTGCCTTGGTCGTTCACTCCATGTGCGACAACTTCTCCACCAATCTCTACCATATAGTTTGTAATCCCTTGGGCAGCGAGATATGCCGCGAGCCTATCTACAGCGTAACCTTTGGCTATCGCGCCAAGATCCAAGGCAACGCGGGCATCGGTTTTTTGCAAATGCTCGTGTTGCAGCGACACCTTGTCCATGCCTACAAAGGCGCGAAGACTATCTAATTGGGTTTCAGTGGGAGTCTTGCCTATCCCGTTAGGTCCAAAGCCCCAAGCCTTAACGAGTGGGGCTATGGTGATGTCAAGTGCACCATAGGTGAGGCGGTTCACGCGCTGAGCCAATACAAACACGTCACGAAACATCGCGTTGGTGCTATCGGTTCTGTTGCTGTTCAAACGCGTCAACAGGCTTTCTTGATTGAAAAGCGAAAAGGTGCTGTCTAAACGCGCTAACTCCTGTTGCAAACCCGTGTGAAAGTCCTCTGCGCTGAGGTATTTCACCTCATAGTACGTGCCGAACACATTGCCCTTGTTCTCATGCCAAGTTTCGGTGTTGCGGCATTGCAATACATATATCGTCCCCACGACCAAAAACAGGAGAAAAACAATATGCCAAATGCGGCGAAAGTTCATGCGCTTGTTCGTAGGCGAGGAATGCCCTGAGGGGTTGTCTGATAAAAACTTAGAAGTGTGCTGTGCTCTGTCGCTCATAACTCGAATATGAGGTTGAATGTGCCGCCCCATGCACTGGTATCGTTCTTGCCATATCCAGGTACATACCAAGCTTGTCCGGGTGGGTTGACCTTCTGGTGCAAACGACGTTTGTAGCGCAGGTTCCAGCCGAGATGGAAGTTGCGCCAAATCTTAGCTTCCAACCCAAAAACCAGCTCGGCCCAGAGCATGTTGCTCTTCACGTCTTGGTAGACAAAAGACGTTTGGTCGTGCCACACGGGATCGCTCATCGCAGGCGCATCAATGTCGTAGCTGAAAGAGGTGTAAGCCATACGCAGACCGCCGAAAATGCGGTTGCGACTGGCTACGTCTTTGAGAAAATTGTAGTCACAGCCTACGCGAAAATAAGGGGCTGACAACTTGAGATGAATATCTGTGGCATCGTCTGTGCGATTGCACACACCAAGACCCGCTTCTACAACTGGGAATACTTTTTGCTTCAAGTTCACACGAGCCATCACACCGTATTCTCCGTAGGTAGAGAAAGCGGCCAGTCCACTGCCTAAGGCATCTACACCGATAGCTATGCCACCGAATAGGGGATCGTCAGTGGGTAGCAGCCGCCCTAAGAGACGGTTGGCCAGCGAGCGCATCTGTACCGTGTCGCGAGGGGTGGCAGGCTCTTCGGTAGGATGAGCTTGTAGCGTGAGGCTACTCAATAAAATCGCGCAGATAAATACGTATGTTCTCTTGCGTATCATAGTTCACTTGTGGACTGACGAGTTCTACACGCTCAATGGCGTGTGCCGTCGTGGTGACCGAGGTCAGGGTGTGGAAATAGCACAGAGGGCAATCCATCGACTCGAAGTGGGCTTCGTTGGTGTGGCAGAGGCAAATCGTGTCGGTGAGTACATCGCCCTCCTCGTCGCTGAAACGTAGCAACAAACTGTCCTTGTCGGCGGTGTAGTGTACAGGCAGCAGGAAGGAGGAAATGCCTTGCCCCTTGTTGAGCAACACACTATCGGTACCCACAGCGCGTATGGTCAGTGTGTCGATTAGCGTGACCGCTGTGCCGTCAGTATGGTACAGGCCATACTGCACTGCCACCACATTGTTGAGAGGACAGTCTACCTCGCTGCATTGTGTGACAAATATAGCCCACACGAATAGCCACCATGCGGCAAACAGACTTTTAGAATGCTTTTTCAATCTGATATTCATTGCGTGAGTCAGCATTGCGACTAATCAGCTCGCCGATGAAACCTGCTAAAAAAAGTTGTGTACCGAGTAGCATCGTCGTTAGCGAGATATAGAAGTAAGGAGAATCGGTCACTAAAGGTGCAGGTGTGCCGTTGATGATGTGTGCCAATTTTACTCCACCAACTATCATCACGGCAATCAATCCCAAAAGGAACATGAGAGAGCCTAAGAACCCAAACACATGCATCGGCTTCTTGCCAAATGTGCCGAGAAACCACAGGGTGAGCAAATCGAGATAGCCATTGACAAACCGATTGAGTCCAAACTTCGTCTTGCCATATTTGCGTGCTTGATGGTGAACCACTTTCTCACCTATCTTGTCGAAGCCAGCGTTCTTGGCCATGTAGGGAATGAAGCGGTGCATCTCGCCGAATACCTCGATGTTTTTCACCACCTCGCTGCGATAGGCTTTTAGCCCGCAATTGAAATCGTGCAGATTGTGAATACCGCTCACGGCGCGCGCTGTGGCATTGAAGAGCTTGGTAGGTATGGTCTTCGACAGGGGGTCGTAGCGTTTCTGCTTGTAGCCACTCACAAGGTCGTAGCCTTGTTCTGTAATCATGCGATAGAGCTCGGGGATTTCGTCGGGGCTGTCTTGCAAGTCGGCATCCATCGTGATAACGACATCGCCCTCAGCGGCTTTGAAACCACAATAGAGGGCGGGCGACTTGCCATAGTTGCGCCTAAACTTGATGCCATGAACATTTTGGTCGCGTTGCGCCAGTTCTTCGATGACTTTCCAGGAGTCATCGGTGCTACCATCGTTGATGAAAAGAATTTCGTAGCTGAAATGATTGGCTTCCATCACACGCTGTATCCAGGCGTGCAACTCAGGAAGACTTTCGGCCTCGTTGTAGAGAGGTACTACGACAGAAATATTGGGTTTCATAGTCCTTATGTGTAAGCTATAGGTTGGGTAATTATTGTCAAATCCAGTAAGTCAGCGTAAGTGACGCAATGAGTTTCTTCGTCAAGCATGATGAACAGCAGGACGTTTCCAACAAAAAGCAGCGACGAAGAGTGCGAGAATGGGTGAAAGGAATAGGTTGGCGTAGATGATGACCGCGGCAAAGTTGGCTGGCGGCACTTCGCGCATCTCGTCTATGATGTCCTTCATCGTCTTTCCACCCGTAGCCAATGCGACTTGTGCATCCATACCGCTGGCTTGGAGCTGTGCCGCAACATCGGGACGCGACAACATAGCCTCGTAGGCATCATAAGTGTGACCGTGGTCGAACCAAGTGAGGTAGACCACAATGGCCAAGGCTACAATAATGCCCGCATAGAATCCCATGAGGAGCGCGTGAATGTAGGCGCGTCCAAAGCTGAATCCCACCTTTTCGTCCATCACATCATTGCGAAAGCGGCGCGTGAGGATGATGGCTACTATGGGCGAGGAGAGTACGACAAGATACGATGGTAGAGCCGCCCAATCGTATTGTAGGGAGAGCCGCATCAGTGCCACACTGATAATACCAACCAAACCAAAGTACAAGCCATGAAGCATTGCGTAGGAGTTGGCTTGTGCAAAGAGAGATTTAGCGTTTTGAGCCATTGGCGTTGTTGTTTATTTGATAGAGTCGCTGCTGTATAGGAACGAACCGCATACGATGCCTTGGTGTTCTTTTTAAGAGAGAAATGCTTCGGAAAAAAGTTAGGCCAACCATTTCCGTACATCAGCCTCGATTTGTTCGGCAGTGTTGTTTGAGGCAGGGATAAACGTTTCGCCTGTGAGTTGTTCGTAGAGCTCCACATAACGGGCGGCAATTCGTTCAACCACCTCGGGTGTCATTTCAGGCACTTGTTGTCCATCCTGTCCAGTAAATCCAGCACTCATTAGCCACTCGCGCACAAACTCTTTTGAGAGTTGACGCTGAGGCTCGCCCGCTTCAAAACGTTCAGTATATCCTTCGGAGTAGAAGTAGCGACTGCTATCGGGAGTGTGAATCTCGTCCATCAAGCAAATAGTGCCATCGGCTAATTTGCCAAACTCGTATTTTGTGTCAACGAGAATAAGTCCGCGCTCCTTAGCAATAGCCGTGCCGCGTTCAAAAAGCGCTAAAGCGTAGCGTTCCAAGATGGCGTACTCTTCTGCCGTGGCCAAACCTTGGCTGATGATTTCAGCTTTTGATATGTTCTCGTCGTGTAGTCCCAGCTCTGCCTTAGTCGTAGGCGTAACGATAGGCTGAGGGAAACGCTCGTTCTCGCGCATACCCTCGGGTAGCCTCACACCACACAGTTCACGCTCACCAGCTTTGTAGGCTCGCCAAGCACTTCCACAGAGGTAGCCTCTAACAATCATTTCAATAGGGAAACCCTCGCAACGTACGCCAGCGGTGACCATCGGGTTGGGAACGGCGCGTTTCCAGTTGGGACAAATGTCGGTAGTGGCGTCAAGAAAGCGAGCCGCTATTTGATTGAGTACTTGACCCTTATAAGGAATGCCCTCGGGTAGGACAACATCGAAAGCACTGATACGGTCGGTGGCTACCATTACTAACGTATCTTGGCCAATGCTATAAACGTCGCGCACTTTACCATGATATACTGCTGTTTGACGCGGAAGGTTAAAGGAGGTTTGAGTCAGGGATTTCATGTTGTGATTTGTTGGTTTGTGGAATAGTGGATAAAGGAGTATCGATTGAGTCTTGATGGACTTCGTCAGCGGTTTCGCTCTTGCTACGCTGAGCATGCTGCTCATAGGCCTGCACAATCCTTGTGACGAGCTTGTGACGCACGATATCGGTCTCGTCTAAATGTACGAAACGTATGCCCTCTATATGTCCTAAGATGCGATGCGCTTCGGCCAAACCGCTGCGTTGAGACGCGGGAAGGTCTATCTGAGTGACATCGCCCGTGACAATCATTTTTGTGCCATGCCCTAATCGAGTGAGAAACATACGCAGCTGAGCACGCGTCGTGTTTTGAGCTTCATCGAGTATAACTACCGCGTCGCTCAGTGTCCTACCTCGCATAAAGGCCAGAGGTGCTATCTGTATCACCCCCGTTTCGATGTACTCTTGTAGTTTCTGTGCGGGGAGCATTTCGCCTAATGCATCGTAGAGAGGTTGCAGGTAGGGATCTACTTTGTCTTTCATATCGCCAGGCAGAAAACCAAGTTTTTCACCCGCTTCTACGGCAGGCCTGCTGAGAATAATTCTGCGTACCTCTTTCTGCTTGAGTGCACGAACAGCTAAGGCGATGGCTACATACGTTTTTCCTGTCCCAGCAGGTCCTACGGCAAAAATCAAGTCGTTCTGTCCAAAAGCCTCCACGATGTGTCGTTGTCCTGCCGTGCGCGCTGTAATGGGCTTCCCAGTCGTGCTATAGACAATAGCTGTTTCGCTCTCCTCGCGAGGCTGCAAACCGTGATGAGTAGCCAAAATGTCTTCTTCGCTGAGGGTGTTGAAACGGATGCAATGTGACTTCAGACGTTCGAATAATGTTTCAAATTGAGCCACGTCTTCCTCAACGCCAAGCACTTTGACCACGTCGCCTCGTGCTACAAGCCTCACTTTGGGTTGTAACGAGCGAAGCATGCGTAGGTTGGCATTGCCTACACCATAAAAGAGAGTGGGGTCAGCTTCATCAAGTAGGAAGTAGCGTTCTATCATTAGCACAAATAGAGTGACATGAGATAAGAGTAGCGCAAAAGTAACAAAAACCTTAAAATTGCCTATCAAACACCTCCTTAATTGTGCATGGAAGTCGCAAAACGATGATAATGATGTGCGAACATGAAGTAAACTTTAGTTTGCAATAGCCTTTGTAAGAAAAAGTGTAAACCTCAAAACAGTACATTCTTTTCTCTATTTATTAACTTACAAATAGCGATGGCTTGAAACTCTTCACTCATTCTTTTTCTCATTTGCTTGTTTTTCCTATTCTTTTTTACCTATATTTGCCGTGTAACATTAGCATGATTATGGGATTAACATTACGAGCAAACATTGCAAGTGTAGAGACGGCGCGTTTCAAAACGATAACTCTAACTCCAAATATTGACTCAAATGATGTTTATGATGGAGAGGAAGTGACTTGCGTCAAGAAGTTGCAAAACAAAGTAGAACTTCTTGAGAGTAGTAGATACGAATATGTCGTTGTGGATACTCGTGGGCATATTATTATAGGGAAACAAAAAGAAATTGTCAAGAAAAGAATAATCTCTGAAACCGAATTGAAAAGGATTTCAGGCAGTATTACAGAAGCGACCATACAAGGCATTCATGACTACGTTGAGGCTGTAGACATACGTCTTAGAGACGTTGAGAACGAACTTATGCCTTAAGCCAAATGGGCAAAGCGAAACTTGTTTTAGCTTTGTCACGATGAGTACATGTCTCTTAAATATATTATATATTGCTTTATCTTTCATTTTGAACCGCATTAATTGTATTAGACCATGACTACCTCAGTGCAACTATCATACGCAAATCAGAATTATTCAGGCATCACGTCCTGCAATATTGACAATTTGGAAAATACACTTTCTGCATTATCAGAAGAGTGCAAAAGTGTGGTAGTTGAGTTTGCTGGTGATGAATATTGTTTTTCACAAACTATCAATCTCAAAAAGATAAAAGTCCCCGTGACCATAAAAGGCTCAGATGCCAGTGATACTATCCTTAAAGGTTTCAGCCTAACAAATGCTAAGAATGTGTCGCAGAGTGGATTTATTTTTAATCTATCACCGTCACAAGGCACTGAATATAGCTTATTACAAACACAATTGCCTGTAGAAAAGATAAAGATGTGGGTAAAATATGCTAATACAGATAACAATGATGATTTGGATGGAAATCTTTTTCGCTTTATAATAGAGCTTCCTGAGATAGCAAATTATGATATCATTACAAGTACGGATAGCAATGAACATAAAAATAGCAGTTTTATCTTGATGCAAACAAAATGGATGGCAATCAGGGGGTATATCAATAAGATTCAAGAAACACAGCCTGGGTCGAATAGGTATTATATAGAATTAGACGGGCTAAATACTCATATTCCAATTGCTAATATATTTGAGGGAAATATAAAAGAGCAAGCAAAATATTATGATAATGATATTGATGTTTTGGAAAATGGAACAGTATCAAAATACCTTGAACCAACCAAAGCTAAAATATATATCTGTAATTATAAGAAGAAAACCACGAGTCAACAAGGCATTCCGTATCTAACTTATGACAGAAGCTCTGGCAGGATTCAGCTATATGGTTCTAACAACACCCTTGTTCAAGAAAGCTATATTCAGGGCGTTGAGACCTTTTTTCATGTAGACGAATGTAATCATGTTTCATTTGAAAAGCTCAAGTTTGAGAACAATGTCATAGAAGATCCTATAAGAAGCTCTACTGAGCAAGCCGAAGAAGCACTTAAATCTGCTTTGCGGATTGACAATTCTTCTCATGTCACCATCAATAATTGTGTATTTACCAATCTTCATGGCTATGCCATAGGTGTTGATACCAAGTATAAAGACGGCAATAACCCTAAGGGTAGCCACCATGTGGTGATAGAAAAAAATATTATCTATGAAACAAATGGTGGTGGCATACATATTTCGGGAAATGCCCATAATTGTATAGTTGAAGATAATCTGGTTTCCAAATATGGAAGATACCAACGCGCTTGTGTCGGGATTCTTGTTCGTGACAGTTACACCAACATCATTCATCGCAATACTGTAGCAGATGCCCCATACACAGGAATTTGTGTGGGGTGGTCGTGGGATTATGATTTTCCCAACGGATATTGCAATATGATTACAAACAATCATGTGTTTAACTGCCCCACGTTATATCCTACGAGAAAGACCCAAAACGATATACCCTATGGCTTGTCTGATGGTGGCGGCATATATATATTAGGTAGGAACTTTGGTGCGGTTTTAGAGAATAACGTTGTACACAACATAACGACATTTTCTAACAATGGTGTAGGTATATATATAGATGAGTGCTCGTCTGATGTTGCTGTGAGGAAGAATGTTTGCTGGGGCTGCGACAAAGGATTAAGCCATAACAAAGGAAGAGCCTGTGATATATTTTATAATTTCTTTGCTTGTAATGATATCCATATCCATGAAGCAACAAGAGAAACACATCTGAAATCTTTTGTTCATCACAATATCTTTTATTTAGCGCCTTTTCTGGATAACAACAGGGACACCAGTAACGTCTCTGTCATCAAGAAAGAAAACGATGCTGAAGTTATCACATATTCTAATTTCGTTATCTATCCTTCAGATGACAAAACTCTGGAAGCAAATTATGCTAAATTAGGCTGTACGGTCTTAAAGGGTGAACTAAAAGTAAATAGTTCAGGAAATTCCAATTCAGTTAATTTTTATCTCAATCCTAAACTGATTTTTGAATTTACTGGTGACTATTCTGTTGGCACAAAGGAAGGAATGTATTATGGACTTCGTTTGCCAGAGGTATGCTTAAATATATCATCCTCTCATAAACGAGTTGCCTCAAAAAGTGAATATGGCTCAACCATGTTACCTTTAGACTCCTAAAAAAAGACAACGATGAAGACATTATGCTATTATACATCCAAGACAGCTCCTTCTGGCTCACTGAAGCTCAATGAGGAGGAAATCCATGTACGCAACTGTATCGGAAAGGAGAATGTTGGTGTATTTTTCATCACCATCACCAAGGCCACTGCCATCAAGTTTTCCTTTCCGTCCTATGTCACTATAGAGCGTTGCAATTTAGTTTCGTTTGAATATGTCGCTCAGGAAACTCTCTCGAAAGGGAGCTATCATCAACTCACAGCACTCACATCGTACTATTTCAAAATTTCGCCTGACGCTGCCCATGCGAGTGCAGGATTTGAAGGTACTATCACCTTTGACGATATCACTGCCCTATCTGTATTCAATGCAAATGGTAATGGCTTTTACAATTTCAAAGGTCTTTCTATCGATGTGAATGACTTAATCAAGTTTTCGCTGGTGAGTAAACTCTATCTGTCAGCTGGACTGAATGGCATAGGGCGAAACACCATCCTCGATTTGACCGATTTTGAAAATATCACGCACTTGTACTTAGGGCAGAATGACGAAGATGATTGTCTCTATGGCATAGAACTCACCGACCGACAGATGGAGCAGATTATAGAGTACAACGTCCACACCCAGTTTGTCCCGCCAAACATCTGGCATTTGAAGAATGCGAGAACAATAACTATGCATGGTTTCCCAAGTTGGCGAGATGTGCTGCCCCTGAGTGATAAAGAAAAATGGCGTGAGAAAACTGATCCAATGAGTTTGGAAATAGAAGCGACTTATGGAGATAAATTCATTATTAAGCAATTCATCGATTTTCTCAAGAAACCTAATTCTTATAGTGTAAACGCAAATATTCACTATCTAAGTGAAATTAACTTTCACAGATAAGCATCATGATATATAGCTTTCTTAAATTTATTGATTTAAGAAAACGACGAGTCCTCCTTTTTCCCCAATTGTTTAATCCCTAATCCTTTTGTTATATTATGAAGAAGTTTTTTCTCTCCTTGCTTGTCACATTGTCACCCATACTTGCTATGGCTCAAATCTATGGAGAGTTCGTGGCAGGTGATAACCGTCCTAATTATCTGACATATTGTAATGTGGATGAATTAGATGAATTATATAAATACACAGATTTTTTATATGAAGGCTACACAGTGGACGGTTATGATGTGATGTTGTTGAGGGAACTCGCTGGGTCGGGGAATAGAGAATATACGGTAGTTAGATACGATTCTTTGTTGTTAAATCGATCTGGAGAAGTTTATTCATATCGCACTACAGCTACAGATGATACTAAAGGAAATCTTGAAACCCTTACTTATTGTTTTATTCAAGAAAATTACGGAGCCTATTTCGATCCCTATCTAAATACAGATCCCTATCTAAATACAGAATATTTAGAATCGGGAAAATTAATCATGAATTGGGATACACACTTTTATCTTTATCCAGAAGGAGTTGACGAAACTGATAGAGATTCTTGGTGGGGCTTACATAATGTTGACTATAGAGCAGGTGCATTTGATACTTATTGGGTCTATCAGGGTTCTGAAGCTTGGATATCGACGCCGAGAAGAACTTTTAATCCAAATGATCCAAACATTTTTCATAAAGATGACTTTCCTAATAATTATAAAGAGTTTGAATATTATGATCAATACAAACATAAACATGGCCTTAGGTATTTTTTTGCTCATTGTAAAAGGCTAAAAGACATTACCATGTATAATCGGGAGCTTATAGAAGCGTGTACCAACGAATGGTTTATGGATTGTCCTCAACTTCAACGCATTAGTTTGGAATTATACCCAAACTTAGCTTCCAACAGAGTCAGACCATTTAGCTTAGCTAATTGTATCAGCCCTGAGCAAACTATTGAGTTGGCTTATGGGCCGGAACAGGAAATTGAGAATGTATACATTAGCTTTTTCCAAGGGCTAAAGCTCTCAAAACTTATTTGGAAAAGGGCTTTTCAAAGTGGCCAAGAACCCAAAATGATAATAGATGACCCTACAGAAGTGAGGACAACGCGTTTCCCGTATAGTGAAAACCTTGATGAACAATCTGTCATAGACTCACTCTCTCAATGGGCTACAGTGGACTCTGTACGCTATTTCTATGCCAATCATCCGATTACTCAGCAGGAATATCAAGAATTGACCACTTACTCCGACGAACAGGGAAGACTCCGACAAAAGACCTATCAGCACTTCTTAGATGAATTCGTTTCAGGAAAATGGCGTGATTTTGTGGATGAAGAATATCGTACGGAGCAGGACTCTATACGTATGGCTAACAATGCATTGGCCTCGTACTCGCCATACGTATTGCCAAGAGTAGAATTCTATTCCAGTCCGCGCAATCCGTATTTCAACGACAACTGTGTGATTTATGTCCACCCCTACAATTATGAATTCTTCGTCAATGATGAGTTTTGGGGACAATACGAGATTCGCGTGACGAAGGATGATATTCTATCCATAGATGAAATGACGATAGACAGTCCTCACACAAGTTCAGAGATAATCGGCTATTACTCCCTGGATGGCCGTCGTCTGACAGCGCCTCAGCGGGGAGTGAATATTGTCAAGATGAGTAACGGTACAACGCGGAAACTATATATCAAGTAGAAGGGTATATAGGATGAGTGCCGTTTCCCCCAATTCCTAATGACAGATTCGGGTTTAACCATATAAATCATAGCGTTCGAGACATCATGCATACACTTTGCTTCTTTAGTCTGAAGCCTGCACCCACAGGCTCACTCAAACTCAATGAGGAGGAAATCCATGTGCGCAACTGTATCGGAAAGGAGGCTGAAGGTGTGTTTTACATCACCGTCACTAAGGCCACTGCCATCAAGTTTTCCTTTCCATCCTATGTCACTATAGCGCGTTGCGATTTAGTTTCGGAGAAGTATGTGGCTCAGGAGACGCTCTCTAAAGGAAGCTATCATCAACTCACAGCACTCACGTCGTATTATTTCAAGATTTCGCCTGACGCAGCCCATGCAAGTGCAGGATTTGCAGGTTCTATCACCTTTGAAGACATTACTGCTCTGTCGGTATTCCATGCCATGGGAAACGCCAATTACAATTTCAAAGGACTTTCTATCGATGTGAATGACTTAATCAAGTTGTCGCTGGTGAGTAAACTCTATTTGCCTGCTGGGCTGAATGGCATAGGGAGAGACACCATCCTCGATTTGACTGCTTTTGAAAACATCACGCACTTGTACTTAGGGCAGAATGAAGCAGATGATTGTCTCTATAGTGTGGAGCTTACCGACCGACAGATGGAGCAGATCAAAGAGTACCATGTTCGCGCCCAGTACGTGCCATCAAACATCTGGCATTTGAAGAATGCGGATTGGATATACCTATATGGTTTTCCCAGCTGGCGAGATGTGCCTTATCTGTCTTCTCCAAATGAATTCCAAGTCGGCAGCTCTGCGCATAACCTAAGAATTGAAGCTACCTATCGCGACTATGCTGTAGCCGAGCAATTCCGCTCTGTGTATGGCTCAGATAGAGCGGTAACCTATCGGAGTGAAATCAATTTTCAATAGGATTTAGGCCAATGATAGATTAGTGTAAAACAGCGAGAAGCCACTTTTTTGCACTTGCACGGGGTCTCTTTATGATATTTTGCTACTTTTGCGCAAAATATCCTACAAACTCCTATCTTCTTATGACCTATCAGCAACTTGTTGACTTCATTCGCGAGCAAAAGAGTTTTCTCTGCGTAGGGCTTGATACCGATTTGCGGAAAGTGCCACAGCATTTGCTATCCCACGAGAACCCCATCTTTGACTTCAACCGTGCCATCATTGATGCCACCGCTCCTTTTAGCGTGGCTTTCAAACCCAATTTGGCTTTCTATGAAACCTATGGTGTGCAGGGATGGCAAGCTTTTGAAGAAACCGTGCGCTATATCCGCACGCACTATCCACGTCATTTCATCATCGCTGATGCCAAACGGGGCGACATAGGCAATACCAGTCAGATGTACGCCCGTGCCTTTTTTGAGGACCTTGATGTGGATGCGCTCACAGTGGCTCCCTATATGGGTGGCGACAGCGTTGAACCTTTCTTGGGTTATGAAAACAAATGGGTGGTGCTCTTGGCTTTGACCAGCAATCGCGGGTCTGCCGATTTTCAACTGATTACCGATGCCGACGGCGCGCCGCTCTATGAACGTGTACTGAAAACGTCTCAATCCTGGGCCGACAAGGAGCAGATGATGTATGTCGTCGGCGCGACACAAGGTGCTAAGTTTGCTGATATTCGTCGTTTGGTGCCGCACCATTTCCTGTTGGTGCCAGGCGTAGGTGCTCAGGGCGGCTCGCTTCAGGAGGTTTGTCGCTATGGCCTCACGCCAGACTGCGGTTTGTTGGTCAACTCTTCGCGTGCCATCATCTATGCCGATGCCTCTCCAAGTTTTGCCGAAGCAGCCGCTGCTGCCGCTCGTGCGGTGCAAGAGCAGATGGAACAAGTATTGTCCGAAGCCCATATCATTTAGTGTAAATCCTATAACAGTCTCTGTGAACCAAGCCCGCGTGCATAATAGCTTTGCGTCTTCCACGATGAGTTTCATAAGACTTCCGTTTCACAGACTTTTTCTCGCCAAGGCATAGCTCAAACAAGTTTCGCTCTGCGCTAATGGCTTAACGAAGAAGTTAGATTTCTTTTCCTCTCCATGAAAAAACAATTATTCTTAGCACTCGCAGCGTTGTGCTTTACTATGCTGCCCCTTTCGCTTTCCTCTTGTGGCGGCGATGACGATAACGAAAACGATACCCCCGTTGTTCTTCCACCTACTACCTATACCGCTAACGGCGTTGAGTTCAAGATGATTACGGTGCAAGGTGGCATATTCGTGATGGGGCAGGAATCCTCTGGAGATATGCACCGTGTAGAACTTTCTACGTTTAGCATCGGCGAAACAGAAGTGACGCAAGGTCTATGGCACGCTGTCATGGGTAGGTATCCCAGTTACATCAAGGGAGATGAGTACCCCGTGGAATATGTGTCATACCAAGATTGTCAAAACTTCATACAGAAGCTCAACGAACTCACGGGCGAAACATTCCGTCTGCCCACCGAGGCCGAATGGGAATATGCCGCTATCGGTGGTAAGTTGAGAATGGAGTATGCGTTTAGTGGCTCAAACAATTTGGACGAAGTGGCATGGTATGCAGGCAATTCTGGCAATGAAACGCATGTCGTTGCCACCAAGTCGCCCAACGAATTAGGGCTTTACGATATGAGTGGCAATGTACATGAGTGGTGCTTCGATTGGTATGTCGAGAACATTCGAGATGTATCGCAATTCAAAGATCCCCAAGGCCCCGCTACAGGCACTTATCGCGTAGTACGCGGTGGTAGTTGGGCGACTGAATCAGATTGGTGTGGTGTGAAAGTTCGCTCAGGCGCTGACCCCAAGCACGTTATCAATACCTTAGGTCTTCGTCTCGCTAAGTCTTAGCATTGATGTAGTGAACAGCCGACTTGTCATAAGGTATATTTGTTCACCCATCAGAAACGATTTTATAGCACATCCCTCAAAAGATTATTAAATACATTTTATATCCCCATGAAAAAGTTATTCTCTTTGTTACCTGCAGCCCTGTTCTTTGCTGTGCTGCCCTTGTCGCTCACTTCTTGTGGCGGCAGTGACGATGATGACGTTGTACCTCCTACTCCCGAGGCCACGTTTAGCGATAAAACCATCACAGTCGGCGACGTAACCTTCAAGATGGTTGCCGTAGAAGGTGGTACGTTCCAGATGGGCGTAGAAAACTACAGTGACGACGAAGCCCCAGTTCATTCCGTAACGCTCTCCAACTACTACATCGCCGAGACCGAAGTGACGCAGGCTCTCTACAAGGCTATCATGGGAGAGAATCCGAGTGAGTTCAAGGGTGACAAACTTCCAGTCGAGTCGCTACACTGGGGAGACATTCAAACCTTTATCGCTAAGCTCAATGCGCTCACGGGACTCACGTTCCGCTTGCCTACAGAGGCTGAATGGGAGTATGCGGCTCGCGGAGGTAATAAGAGCCAAGGCTATAAGTATAGTGGCTCAGACAATATAGCCGAAGTGGCTTGGTTCATCGATAACAGCAATGACCGCACGAACGAAGTGGCCACCAAGAAACCCAATGAGTTAGGTCTATATGACATGTCGGGCAATGTCATGGAGCGTTGTTCGGATTCCTATGACCCCAACTATTATGCGAGTTCACCAGCCACGAACCCTCAAGGTCCTACAACAGGTAATCGTCGCGTCGTTCGCGGTGGTTGTTTCTGGGCTATTCCTACGGGTTGCCGCATGACACTTCGCTACAAGCAGTATCCCTTTGATAAGGAAAACGACACGGGCTTCCGTTTGGCGATAACCACTTTGCCTTCATCAGAAGTCTCGGTAGAAGGCTATTACGATGCTAAATATTCGAAAGAAGTACTCTCTGTGAATGGTGTAACCTTTAAGATGCAAAGCGTTCAGGGCGGTACGTTCTATATGGGTTCAGATGATGCCGATGCCGAAGCTGATGCGAAGCCAGTACATGCAGTGACCCTCTCGGACTATTACATCGGTGAGACAGAGGTGACACAGGCGCTTTTCAAGGCCGTGATGGGAGATGAATATCCGAGTTTCATCAAAGGTGACAATCTTCCAGTAAATAAAGTAACTTGGGACGAAATGCAAGTGTTCATCAAGAAGCTCAACGAACTTACGGGTCGTACGTTCCGCTTGCCTACCGAGGCCGAGTGGGAATATGCAGCACGGGGAGGTCAGAAGAGCCGAGGCTATAAATTTAGCGGTTCGGACGATATAAATTTAGTGGCATGGTATAATGGCGGTAGCTCATTACAAGAAGTAGCTCTATTGTCAGGTAATGAGTTAGGCTTATATGACATGACAGGCAATGTTCTTGAGTTTTGCTCTGATTGGTACTCTCCTACCTATTATCTATCATCTCCGCCTGTGAATCCACAGGGTCCACCATCAGGTACGGAAAGAGTGGGGCGCGGTGGCGATTGGAATGAAATGGAATCAAGATGTACCGTAACGTATCGTCAACGAGTTATAACAGGCGGGGCGAGTGTCGGATGGGGTTGTCGTCTTGCCCTGTCTCAGCTATAATATTCAAACAATATAGCTAAACTACTCGAAAGTAGAAAGCACATACCTCTTCGTGTAATTAAGGTTTAGTCCACCGATGCCTAACACTGTTCACCAGTAATCATTACCATTCCGATGCCCACCGCGCCATTGCTTACGATACTTGGCCCCACAGCTTGTGGCAAGACACGCTTAGCTGTAGCTGTGGCGCGTGTACTCGGTGGTGAGATTATCAGCGGAGATAGTCGTCAAGTGTATCGTGGCATGGACATCGGTACAGGCAAAGACCTTGCCGACTATGGCATAGGCCAAGAGGCTGTACCGTACCATCTCATTGATATTCATCCTGCGGGCTACCACTATTCGCTCTTTGCTTTTCAGCAAGACTTTTTGCAAGCCTATCAGGACATCGTGGCGCGTCGTCGGCATCCTATCTTGTGCGGGGGAAGTGGACTCTACATAGAGAGCATCGTGAGGGGCTATCGTCTCTCGCCCGTGCCACAAAACGAGGCATTGCGACGCTCCCTGGCCGACAAAACGCTTGAGGAACTCACTGCTATTTTGGCTTCCTACCAGTCGTTGCACAATACCACAGACGTAGACCTCCCAGCACGCGCCATACGTGCCATCGAGATAGCCGACTACAATGCACACCACCCGCTTCCCGATCGCCCTTTCCCCGAGATAGCATCTATCGTGGTGGGTATCGATGTCCCGCGCGAGCTACGACGTGCACGTATCACCCAGCGACTGGATGAGCGCCTCAGCGAGGGGTTAGTGGAGGAAGTGGAGGCCCTGCTTGCGCAAGGACTCACCGAAGAGCAACTGACCTACTACGGACTGGAATATAAATATGTCACGGCACACGTGTGCGGACACATCGATTTCAGCACCATGCGCCACGACTTAGAAATAGCTATCCATCAGTTTGCCAAACGGCAGATGACCTATTTTCGTGGCATGGAGCGACGCGGTACGACGATACACTGGATAGACGGTACGCTACCGCTTGATGCCCAGCGCGATGCGGTGTTGCAGTTGTTGAAGGATGTGGCATCTTAGGTGTTGTCTGCACGACCATTGACTACGCAGAGAGGATAGTCTTCAAAGCCTTGTAGGTACGCCTACTTTTTTCGATAAACCGACCTTGGACAAAGCGAAAGCTATGTTCGAGGTCGGTTTTTGCATTCGGGGGGCGGCAGGCCAAACTTTCGCCTAAGGCGAAGATAGGCTGCGGCTCGGCATAGAAAACCTAAAAACTTCGTTTTTGCTTTTCTCTGCTCTCGCCTTGCACTACTTTGCCTAAGGCGAAGATAGGCTTCGGCTCGGCATAGAAAACCTAAAAACTCCGTTTTTGCTTTTCTCTGCTCTCGCCTTGCACTATCTTTGCAACGCAAAAGATAATAGGTATGCAAAAGATTATCATTCTTGACTTTGGTTCACAAACCACGCAGCTAATCGGGCGGCGCGTGCGTGAACTCAATACGTTTTGCGAGATATTGCCCTACAACAAGTTTCCTAAGGACGATCCCGATGTCATCGGTGTGATTCTCAGTGGCTCGCCCCTTAGCGTCAATCAGGCTGATGCTTTCCGTCTCGATTTTGCTGACCTGCGTGGGCGTTACCCCATTCTCGGTATTTGCTACGGTGCACAACTCATGGCCGACACCTTTGGCGGCAAAGTAGAGAGCAGCGACAGCCGTGAGTATGGACGTGCCCAGCTTCAGACTATCGATGCCGACGATGCCTTATTCAAAGGCATAGCTCCTGATGCGCAAGTGTGGATGAGCCACGGCGACACGATTACCCACCTGCCGCAAGGTTTTGAGGTCGTAGCCAGCACACCCACTGTGAAGCATGCCGCCTATCGCGCAGCTGATGGCGAACCACTTTGGGGCGTACAGTTCCACCCCGAGGTGTTCCATACGCTTTGCGGACGTTTGTTGCTCCACAACTTCGTGGTAGACATTTGTGGAAGTCAGCAAGACTGGAGTCCTGCGCAGTTTGTGGAATCAACCATCGCAGAACTACGTCAGCAGATAGGCACCGACCGCGTCATCCTCGGCCTCAGTGGTGGGGTGGACAGTAGTGTGGCTGCCGTGTTGCTCCATCGTGCCATAGGCGACCAGCTCACCTGTATCTTTGTAGACCACGGACTGCTGCGCAAGGATGAGTACACAGAGGTCATGGGACTTTATGCCAACTTAGGGCTGAACGTCATCGGTGTAGACGCATCGCAGAAGTTCTATGCAGAGCTCAGCGGTGTGACCGACCCCGAGCGCAAGCGCAAGATTATAGGCAAGGGATTCATCGACGTGTTTGAGGCCGAGGCGCGCAAGATAACCGATGCGCGATGGTTGGCACAAGGCACTATCTATCCCGACCGTATAGAGAGCATGAACATCACGGGCAAAGTCATCAAGAGCCACCACAACGTAGGCGGACTGCCCGAGAAGATGAATCTCAAGATCTGCGAACCCCTGCGTTGGCTCTTCAAGGACGAAGTGCGACGCGTGGGCAAACAGCTGGGCATACCACAATTGCTCATCGGACGCCATCCCTTCCCAGGTCCTGGGCTTGCCGTACGTATTCTTGGCGACATCACACCCGAGAAAGTTCGTGTGCTCCAGGAGGCCGACGACATTTTCATCAGCGGACTGCGCCAGTGGCCCACCGAGGACGGCGATGTACTCTACAACAAAGTGTGGCAAGCGGGCGTGATACTCCTACCCGTACAGAGCGTGGGCGTGATGGGCGACGAGCGCACCTACGAACAAGCCGTAGCGCTCCGAGCAGTCACCAGCACCGATGCCATGACCGCCGACTGGGCACATTTGCCCTACGACTTCCTTGCCAAGGTCTCCAACGACATTATCAACCACGTCAGAGGAGTCAATCGCGTCTGCTACGACATCTCTTCCAAGCCACCAGCAACGATAGAGTGGGAGTGATGCACCGCCACAAACAGATTTTTGACGTACCAGAAGCAAAAAAGAACACCCCTTTTTTTCTGTCGCAATTTTCTAAATTCAGCGAAATAATCATTACTTTTGTACCAAAGTACAACACCAAGCACTCCATGCGCTGCAGCCTCGCTCGACGCATGGAGTGCGCTTATATAAGCGGCATTTTTGCCTCCCGACCCAAGAAAAACTACATAGGCATGTAGAAAAAACTACATAGGCATCTAAGAAAAACTACATAGGCATGTAGAAAAACGATCTCCGCAGGTATGATTTCCGACCGCCAAGGTCGTTTTTTGTACCTCCGATTTGCTCCCGCCAACCTCCCAACATCAAAAAATGCCCCTCCGCAAAAAATTTTTTTTAGCCTACCCCCCCACTTTTTTTCTTAGCAATATCAAACGTTCGGCATAGCTTTCGCAATTCCCGATATAGGATGTTCTAAAATACACTTACTGTGGTAGATATTTCATTTTTGCTCAACACAGCCCCGAGATGTGCAAAAAATTAACACAGAATACTTGTGCCATCTTCTTTTATCACTATTTTTGCACACGGTTAGCCAAAATGAGCAATCAGAAATACCTAAATCATGAACGATACAACCCCAAATGCATCGCCTGCTGTCCCAACAGAGGATGCTCAGTTTGAACACAAAGTAGGCGAGCTCGATTTTGTAGGTCTCATCGAAGACACCATCGTGCGTCATTGGAACAAGGATGCCTTCACCGACTACCAAGGTGAGACTTTTCAGTACAAAGACGTAGCGCGCAAGATAGAGAAGCTCCACATTCTATTTGAAAATGCAGGCCTCGTAGAAGGCGACAAGGTAGCCCTGTGTGGCCGCAATAGCTCGCACTGGGCTGTGGCCTATTTGGCCGTGTTAACCTACGGAGCAGTGGCTGTGCCCATCCTGCACGAGTTCAAGGCCAATCAGGTGCACGACATCGTCAATCACAGCGATGCCCGTCTGCTCTTCGTGGGCGACCATGTGGTCAAAGACATTGTTCCCGACGACATGCCGCATCTCGAAGGCATCATACAGATAGCTGACTTCCAACTCTTCGTTTGTCGCTCAGAGCGACTCAACGATGCTCGCGAGCGGCTCAATGCACTCTATGGCATGAAGTACCCCAAATACTTCCGCCCGCAGCATGTACACTATAAGCGTCAAGACGGCGAGCAGCTCGCACTGATCAACTACACCAGTGGCACCACGAGTCGCAGCAAGGGCGTGTTGATACCCTTCCGCGCACTATGGAGCAACTACATGTTTGCATGTAGCGTCTACAACAAAGTATTCCCCGAAGGCGAAGGCCGCGTAGTGAGCATCCTGCCCTTGGCACACATGTACGGCATGTCCTTTGAATTCATCTACGAGTTCTTCCGTGGAGGACACATCTATTTCCTCACACGTATACCTTCGCCCAAGATTATTTTCAACGCTTTCAACATCGTCAAGCCACACGTCATCATCAGCGTGCCGCTCATCATCGAAAAAGTCATCAAGAAGATGGTTTGGCCCAAGCTCGAAGCACCCAGTATGAAGTTGCTCCTGCGCTTGCCCATCATCTCACAGAAGATATTGGATCGCATTCGCGAAGAACTCTACACCGCTTTTGGTGCACAGTTCAACGAAATCATCGTGGGCGGTGCAGCTTTCAACAGCGAGATTGAGGAGTTCCTCCATCGCATAGGTTTCCCATTCACCGTAGGCTACGGTGCTACGGAGTGCGCACCTATCATCTGCTATGCGCCTTGGAACGAGTTTGTGCCAGGTTCGTGTGGAAAGGTAGCACCCCGCATGGAGCTGCGTATCGACAGTCCCGACCCTCACAATGTTGTAGGTGAAATCCTCGTGCGCGGCATGAACGTGATGCTCGGCTACTACAAAAACGAAGAAGCCACGCGCGAGACCCTCGACGAGGACGGATGGTATCACACCGGCGACCTCGGTGTCATCGATACCGATGGCAACGTATTCATACGTGGTCGAAGCAAGAACATGCTCCTCGGCGCCAATGGCACAAACATCTATCCCGAAGAGATTGAGGACAAACTCAACACCTTGCCCTACGTGGCCGAAAGCATCGTGATACAAAAGGGCGAGAAACTCTACGCGCTCATCCATCCTGACTTCGACGAAGCACAGCACGACGGTCTCGACCAAGAAGCCGTGCGCTTGCAGATGGAGCAGAACCGCCAGGAGCTCAACAACATGGTGCCCTCGTACCAGAAGATAGCAGGCATACGTATCTACGAACAAGAGTTTGAAAAGACGCCAAAGCGCAGTATCAAACGATTCCTTTATCTCAACGAAGATGTCTGAACCCACATCAACAGGCATGACGCTTCGCAGCGAAGGATTGGTGAAGCGGTATGGCAAACGTACCGTGGTCAACAACGTGTCGTTCGATGTCAAACAAGGCGAAATCGTGGGACTTCTCGGCCCCAACGGAGCAGGAAAGACCACCTCGTTCTACATGACCACAGGACTTGTAGTACCTAATGCGGGACATATCTATCTCGACAATCGCGACATCACAGACTATCCTGTCTACAAACGTGCGCAGGCAGGCATAGGCTATTTGGCACAAGAGGCCAGCGTGTTTCGCAAGATGACCGTAGAGGACAACATCAAGTCCGTACTCGAGATGACAGGCAAGCCCAAGGACTATCAGCGCGACAAGTTGGAGAGCCTCATCAAGGAGTTCCGCCTCGAAAAGGTACGGAAGAATACGGGCGACCGCCTCTCGGGCGGTGAACGTCGGCGCACCGAGATAGCCCGTTGCTTGGCCATCGACCCCAAGTTCATTATGCTCGACGAACCCTTTGCGGGTGTGGACCCCATCGCGGTGGAGGATATACAATACATCGTTTGGAAGCTCAAAGACCGCAATATAGGTATTCTCATCACCGACCACAACGTGGAAGAGACGCTCTGTATCACCGAGCGCGCCTATCTGCTCTTTGAGGGTCGCATACTCTTTCACGGAACGCCCGAGGAGCTTTCCGAAAACCAGGTGGTGCGCGACAAATATCTCACGAACAGTTTCAAGCTCCGCAAGAAAGACTTTCAGCTCATGGGACAGCAAAAAGACATCTTTGAGTAGCCGTCTTTCTCCATAATATAATAGAAAGCACATCCCGCTCATTATTTCCTTTGAGAAACATGAGCGGGATGTGCTTTTGTTTGCTCTAAAGCAGAAACGGTGTAGCGCGAGCGGCAGCTTGAACAAAACCTTCTGCTAGGCAAACCTACAATGTAGGTGAGTTTATAGCCCAGCTAACTCAATGACTTTGGCAACTGCGGCTTCGAGGCCATTGATGTCCTTACCACCCGCTGTGGCGAAGTGAGGCGCACCACCGCCGCCGCCTTTGATGAGTTTGGCCGCTTCGCGTACCATGTTGCCTGCATGGAACTGACGCTCCTCGATGAGGTTCTTGCTAATCATCACTGTGAGCAACGGCTTGTCGGCAGCATGTGTGCCAAGTGCTACGAGTACGCCATCGGGCAGACTGGCTGCGATTTGGAAGGCCAAGTCTTTGGCCACATCGGGCTTGACTTCGGAGGGTAGTACACGACTGATGACTTTCACGCCACCGCGATCCTCCGCGTGTTCTACCAACATGTCGCGCAGGCGCAGCGTTTGCTCCTTGACAAAGTTTTGCACTTGCTTTTGCAGTCCTGTGTTCTCCTCTATCGTTTTCTGAATGGCGGCAGTCAAGTCTTTGGCATTATTGAAGAAACCGCGCAGGGCTTCAATCATATCTTGCTGCGCATAGATCATCTCCTCGGCAGCCTTGCCCGTGATGGCCTCAATGCGGCGCACACCAGCGGCCACACTGCCTTCGCTCACAATGTGGAAGAACCCGATGCGTCCAGTACTCTTGACGTGGCAGCCGCCGCAAAACTCTACGCTGTCGGCAAACTTCACCACGCGCACCAAGTCGCCATATTTCTCGCCGAAGAGGGCTATGGCACCCAATTGCTGAGCCTCGGCAATAGGTAAATTGCGGAAGTCCTCCAAGGGAATGTCTTGGCGAATACGCGCATTGATTAAACGCTCCACTTGGCGAAGCTCTTCGGGTGTTACTTTCTGGAAGTGGGAGAAGTCAAAGCGCAGGTAGTCGGGCGTGACGAGCGAACCTTTCTGCTCCACATGCGTGCCAAGTACCTCGCGCAGGGCTTGGTCGAGTAGGTGAGTGGCACTGTGGTTCGCCTCGCAGGCACGGCGTGCTTCCACGTTAACTTGGGCGGTGAAGTCTGCTGTGGCATCTTGGGGCAACGTCTTGGCAAAGTGTACCGTCACGCCATTCTCTTGCTTGGTGTCGAAGATTTCGATGCGCTCCGTGTCGTTGAAGAGTGTGCCTTTGTCGCCAACCTGTCCGCCCATCTCAGCATAGAACGGGGTGGTGGACAGTACTATTTGGTGGTACGTTTGCTTCTTCTCTTTCACTTCGCGATAGCGCAATATCTGTGTGGGGAGTGTGGTGTGGTCGTATCCGTCGAACGAACTCTCGCCCTGCGAAAGCACCACCCAGTCGCCTGCCGTCTTGGCAGCCGCACCGCGTGCGCGTTCCTTTTGTTTCTGCATCTCGGCATTGAATGCTGCTTCGTCCACTGTGAGACCCTGTTCGGCGCAGATGAGCTCTGTGAGGTCGAGTGGGAAACCAAAAGTATCGAAGAGCGTGAAAGCCTTGGTGCCATCAAGTACCGTGCTGCCTGCAGCTTTGGTGTCGCTGATGACCCCATCAAGCAGGGCGATACCCGTAGATAGCGTGCGGAGGAACGACTCCTCTTCTTCGCGTATCACATTTGTGATGAGCGATTGCTGTGCCTTGAGCTCAGGATAGGCCGCGCCCATCTCGTTTACCAGCGTAGGCAGGAGCTTGTATATAAAAGCCTCGGACTGCTCCAAATACGTGTAGGCATAGCGCACAGCGCGGCGCAGGATGCGACGAATCACGTAGCCCGCCTTCGCGTTTGAGGGAAGTTGGCCGTCGGCAATGCTGAAAGCGATGGCGCGAAGGTGGTCGGCTACCACACGCATAGCGATGTCTACCATCTCACCAGAGCCATAGGCCTTACCGCTGAGGCTCTCAATGGTGCGAATGATGGGCTGGAACACGTCGGTGTCGTAGTTCGACTTTTTGCCCTGCAACACCATACACAGACGCTCGAAGCCCATGCCCGTGTCGATTACCTTTTTAGGCAGAGGTTGTAGCGAGCCGTCGGCCATCCGATTGTATTGCATGAACACTAAGTTCCAAATCTCGATGACTTGAGGGTTGTCCTTGTTTACAAGGGATGCACCAGGCGTTTTAGCCTTCTCGTCATCGTCGCGAAGGTCTATGTGGATTTCCGAGCAAGGTCCACAGGGGCCTGTGTCGCCCATCTCCCAGAAGTTGTCGTGCTTGTTGCCATTGATGATGTGATCCTCGGGGAAGAACTCCGCCCAGTAGCCAGCAGCCTCATCGTCGCGCGTAAGCCCCTCGTCGGGAGCGCCCTCAAAGACGGTGACGTAGAGTATCGAGGGATCTACGCCTAACACCTTGACAAGAAACTCGTAGGAATATTTTATGGCTTCCTTCTTGAAATAGTCGCCA
>JAFVCB010000059.1 GCA_017479555.1 Bacteroidaceae bacterium
TGTACCTCGTAGCGATAGCGCACCTGTTTTGCCGTGGCGTGTTCAAAGCGCGCAGTGTGGTTCTCGCCATCAAGCGTCTCGAGACGTAACGATGTATAAGCCTTGTCTGGAAGTGTATAGAGACGCACGTAGAGACTTTCGCCCGCTACGCAGGTATAGGTTATATGAAAATGAAGCGTCATGGTCTAAGTTTGCATAGAAGTGAATAGGATAGAACATGTGGGAATAAGAGAACTCCATTCCCTTTGAGGAGAGAGACACGAACCGCTGAGGTCGTTGCGTGCAGCTTTCGCTTGGGAGGTGAAGAAGGTTTAACGCCCCTCGAGTACTGTGGCTTCGTGATTGAGCAAGAACGTTTCTTCTTGGCGAACAGGTTCAGAGACATCCCCCTCTTCGCAGATATAGTATACCTCCACCTCTTTCAGTCCTTTCACACGAAAGTAGGTAGTGCTAAGACCTAATATCCGCACCTTGGCGTTCAGCAGTTCTGGGTTGTCGTATAAGTTGAGCGCGTCGCGAATGCCGTCCTTCGTTGGCAGTTGCACGGGGATGATGTTGTGGAAGTCACGTTCGTCTGGACTGTCAGCCAATAGCAAATTGGTATTCACCGCATTTTCGGGTAAGCCAAAGACAGCCGTAGAAGCCGAAAGTACAGTACCCGAGGCGTAACCAACTATGTAGCCCTCCACCCACACGAAATCTTCATCGTAACTGCCCTGAATGATGTCCTGCACACTGGCTGGATGGTCCTCATCGTTCTCAGCCGACGAAGCCGAGCCACCGCTCTGGTCTGTCTTCTCCGTCTTGTCTTTGTCCTCATCATCGATTATCTCGATGTTTCCGCAGGCAGAAAAAGACACACAGAGGGATATCAAGAGCAGTAGAACCTTGACGGAAAGCGTGCTGTAGAACGTAGGAAATCTCATGGCTGTAAATATATTCGAGACAGTCAGACCGACTAAACCGTGCCTTT
The DNA here is from genome assembly GCA_017479555.1 of Bacteroidaceae bacterium. Lineage (GTDB taxonomy): Bacteria > Bacteroidota > Bacteroidia > Bacteroidales > Bacteroidaceae > Alloprevotella. Next base: position 974 of record JAFVCB010000059.1, read on the forward strand.
CGAAGAAGGTGTGACCATGTGTGACAGGTCGCGTCGCAGTGCCATTCGCAGTGCCCGCGCAAAGGCTTTGAAGATGCCTTCAATCTTATGGTGTTCGTTTTGTCCCTCAGCCTTGATGTTAAGATTCATCGCTGCCGCATCGCTGAGACTCTTGAAGAAATGAGGGAACATCTCGGTGGGCACATCGCCGACGCGCTCGCGTTTGAAGTCTGCGTCCCACACCAGCCAGGCGCGTCCTCCCATGTCGAGCGACACGGCACATAGGCAATCGTCCATCGGCAGGCTGAAGCCGTAACGTTGCAACCCTAATTTGTTGCCCACCGCCTTGCGCAGACACTCGCCGAGTACGATTCCCGTGTCTTCTATAGTGTGATGCTCGTCTACGTGAAGGTCTCCCTTGACTTTAACCTCGAGGCCAATGCCGCCATGGTGAGCGATTTGCTCCAACATGTGATTGAAGAAGCCCAGTCCTGTATCAACGTGAAGCACAGAAGGGTTGTCAAGATGGATAGCAACACTAATGTCCGTCTCGCGCGTGGTGCGCTGCACGGTTGCAGAGCGTTCTCCCGCAATGAGTATTTCTGCTATGCGAGGCCAGTCCATGTCTTCGCCAAGTTTCAGCGCCCGACAACCTAAGTTGTGCGCCAAGGCTACATCGGTGTCGCGATCGCCTATCACGTAGCTGGCCGACAGGTCATAGTCTCCCTGCATATAGCCCGTGAGCATAGCCGTACCTGGTTTGCGGGTTGGCGCGTTATCCTCGGGAAAATGGCGGTCTATATGTTGCGCATCGAACGTGATGCCTTCACCTTGGAGCGTATCGAGGATAAAATTGTGTACAGGCCAAAACGTCTCTTCGGGAAAAGACTCCGTACCCAAACCGTCTTGGTTCGATACAAGCACAAACTCGTAGTCCGTGCGACGACGTATCTCGGCCAACGCACCTATCATGCCAGGCACAAAGACGAGTTTCTCAAAACTATCTATTTGCTCATCGGCGGGTTCGCGAATCAGTGTGCCATCGCGGTCGATGAAAAGAGCTTTCTTCATGAGTGAGACTCAATATATAATATATATAAGGAACAAAATCGGTTGTGCGCTGAGACAGCAAAAGCGTCCGCTCACGGTGTGCGCGCAGAAGAAATAGGATGTTAGCCCCTGTCTTCCCACTGTCGCAGGGCAGAGAGTAGTGCGGTATTCTCGGCAGGAGTGCCAATCGTGATGCGCAGACAGTCCTCGCAGAGCGTGACTTTGCTGCGGTTGCGCACCACAATGCCTTTGTCGCAAAGGTACTGGTATATCTTGTCGGCTTGGTTCACTTTTGCCAAAAAGAAGTTGGCCTCGGTGGGGTACACCTTTTGGCAGTAGGGCAATAGGCTCACCGCTTGCATCACCTTGGGGCGTTCGCTGAGGATTAGGCGTATCCATTTGTCCACATCGTCGATGCGCGAGAGAATGGCTTGTGCCTCGTTTTGCGTGAGTTGATTGACGTTGTAGGGATATTTCACCTTGTTGAAAAAGCCAATGACGGCTTCGTTGGCAAAAGCCATACCTAAACGTATCGCCGCACTGCCCCACGCCTTAGAGAGCGTAGAGAGTACCAACAGGTTGGGATGTGTAGCCAGCGCCGTGGTGAGCGTCTCGCCTTGTTGGAAGTCACCGTAGGCTTCGTCCACTACGACGATACCGCTAAATGCCTCGCAGACGCGCAGAATTTCTTTGCGGTCAATGGCATTACCCGTCGGGTTGTTGGGGCTACAGATGAAGATGGCTTTGGTATACTGACTGCAAGCCTCGAGCATCTTTTCGCTGCGCATAGAGAAGTCGCTCTCTAAAGGCACGCGCCGATATTCCACGTCGTTGATGGCCGCACAAACGCTGTACATGCCATACGTGGGTTCTATAGCCACCACGTTGTCCTTGCCCGGGCGACAGAAGACGCGAAATATCAGGTCGATGGCTTCATCACTTCCGTTGCCAAGGAATATGTTTTGTACAGGCACACCTTTGATGCGCGCTACATGGCTCTTCAGCTCGCGTTGCAGCGGGTCGGGATAGCGATTGTTGGGACTGTTGTACGGATTCTCATTGGCATCGAGAAACACGCTGGCTTCGGAGCCCGTATATTCATCGCGGGCAGAGCTATATGGGGCGAGATGCCAAATGTTGGGGCGTACCAGATTTTGCCAATTGGGTGTCATCGTAAAGAAATGTGAGTTAAAGATTGAGGGAGGTGAAACGGGTCGTAACGTCATGCTCTTGTCGCAGTGCGCAAAGCTGACAACCTTCGGTGTGCACACTACTCGTGGCCTAAGGCATCTTGCGCCGCAATACGTCTGAGATACATAGCCTTGCGGTGTGCATCGAGCTGTTCGGCAGCAGCCATAGCTTCCACAGCGGGCGCAAAGGCCGCTAAAGCCTCGGGGCGCAACTCCTGCAGCGTCATCTTGCGTTGGAAACTATCGAGAGATAAACCACTGTAGCTGCGTGCCCAAGCTTTGGTGGGCAAGGTGTGGTTCGTGCCGCTGGCATAGTCGCCCGCACTCTCGCAACTGAAATTGCCCAAGAAGACACTGCCCGCATTGCGTATCTGGTCGGCTACGGCGTGATAGTTCTCCGTGGCAATGATGAGATGCTCAGGCGCGTAGAGATTGGTGAAGTCAATGGCGCTTGCCATGTCGTTCTCGAAGACCAAGATGCGACTGTTGTCAATGCTTCGTTGTGCGATGTCGCGTCGCGGCAGTTGGGAGAGTTGCAGGGCTGTTTCGTGCGCCACTTGCTCCGCCACCTGCTTGTCAGTAGTCACCAGTACGGCTTGACTATCAACACCATGCTCAGCCTGCGAGAGGAGGTCGGCTGCGACAAATTCGGGTCGGCAGGTTGTGTCGGCTAACACTTCTACTTCGCTCGGTCCAGCGGGCATGTCGATAGCCACGTGACTGAGCGAAACGAGTTGTTTGGCCGCCATGACGTACTGATTGCCTGGGCCAAAAATCTTGTCCACACGCGGTATGCTCTCCGTACCGTATGCCATGGCAGCAATGGCTTGCGCACCTCCTACGCTGAATACCTTGGTTACACCGCATAGGTGTGCGGCAAAACGTATGGCCGCATTGATAGAACCATCGGGCGAGGGCGGTGTGCAGAGTACTATCTCGCTACATCCCGCAATCGTGGCAGGGATAGCTAACATCAGCACTGTTGAGAACAAGGGGGCTGTGCCGCCAGGGATATACAGCCCGACGCGCTCGATAGGCACAGCACGTTGCTGGCACACGATGCCAGTTTGCGTTTCAACCGTGATGGGGCTAAAGCGTTGGGCTGCATGAAAAGCCGTGATGTTGTGATGCGCCAATCGTATGGCCTCGCAGAGCGATGGGGGCAATTCACTCTCGGCTTCTTGCAAGGCTTGAGCAGGCACGGCCAAGGTGGTCAGTCGTGCCTTGTCAAATCGTTCTTCTAAGCGTCGAAGCGCCTCGTCGCCATCGTTGCGGACTTGTTCCAAAATGGGTTGCACGGCAGCGAAGAGCGAAGAAAGGTCAAAGAGAGGGCGTTCAGCCAAGGTCTGCCACTGCGAGCGAGCGGGATTGATGAGTATTTCCACGGCTTAAACGATGAGTTTTTCGATGTCAATAACCAGTATGCCTTGCGCCCCCTCGGCTTTGAGCTTACCAATGATTTCCCAAAACCGATCCTCATCAATCACAGTGTGAATGCTGCACCATCCCGACTCAGCCAAAGGCATCACGGTGGGACTCTTCACACCAGGAAGCAGTGCCGTGATGGCATCGACCTTTTCGGCGGGCGCATTGAGCAGCACGTACTTTTTAGTCTCGGCACTCTGTATGGCATCGAAGCGGAAAAGCATTTCGTCCAGAATGGCGCGTTTCTCGTTGTCGAGCAACTTGTTGGCTATCAGCACGGCATCGCTGTGCATAATCGTTTCGACCTCTCTGAGCTTGTTGGTCACCAAGGTGCTGCCCGAAGAGACGATATCGAATATCGCATCCGCCAGTCCCACGCCCGTACTGATTTCTACAGAGCCCGAGATGACGTGTATCGTGGCTTTGATGCCTTGTTTGTTCAACCATTTACGCAGAATCGTGGGGTATGAAGTGGCTATGGTCTTACCCTCGAACCATTCGGGACCCGTGTAGGGCTCGTCCTTTGGCAAGGCGAGCGAGAGGCGACATGCCCCAAATCCTAAGTGACGTATGATTTCGGCGTCGGCTTCTTTCTCTTCGAGTTCGTTGAGTCCCACAATGCCGATGTCGGCTACGCCATCGGCCACGGTGGCAGGTATGTCATCGTCGCGTAGAAAGAGGGTTTCGATAGGGAAGTTGCGGGCTTTGACCAATAGCGTGCGTTTCGACTCGCTGACTTTGATGTCCGCCTCGCGGAGGAGTGCCATGGTGTCGTCGTGCAGACGACCTTTGCTTTGTACGGCTATTCTTAACATAGGTGTTTCGTGGGGTTAAATAAATGAGGGAAATTAGTGCTTGCTGAGCGCGTCTCAGCGTTGTCTTGCGGAGTAGAAGATTGAGGTAAACGAGAGAGAATGTCTGTTAAACAAACTATTCCTGTTCGCTTTCTTTTTTCCATTGGTTGACCAAACTGCGCGCCTTTGCCATCGTCTTCTTGGGGTCTTTGAAGTCGAAGTCCTCTTCTAACAAAGAGACTGTGCTGATGAAATCGTTTTCCACACCCTGCTCGAGGAGTTCGACAAACTCTGGATGATGTATCCGAAAGGCGGCGTAGGCCAATGGGGCTGAATACATGTGTTCGTGGCCTTTGCTGTAGACGATGATGTTGCTCCATATATCTTGGGCAGCTTCGTAGCAATTGCCCGTTTGGAGTATATAGACCAGATTTGAGAGATCATCGTCTTTGACAGGTTGTGACTTGAATACCAGTCTCAGCGCATCTAAGCCTTCTTCTACGCGATTGACGATAAACAGTAGTGTTGCCCACATGATGTGCCGCGAGTTATAGTTCTCGCGATCCATGTGTCGATAGACGAGGTCGTAGGCATCGTCATCGCGGCCTTCACGCAGAGCTTCTTGCGCCAAGTAGCGATGCATGCGGTCGAGCTCCTCTCGGTTGTCGCTGAATTGTTGCACACCGAGATGCAGGATGAACGAGGCTTTTTCATACTCGTTCTGCATTTGGTATGCTTGGGCTAAGTTCGCGTAGTTTTCTACAGAGCAAGCTATTTGGTAGTTGATGTTGTGGAGGTCGTTCCACATGTCGTCGTACCTTTTCAAGCGCAGCAGCGTGTCGAGGCGAACGCTATAGGCATCGGCGCAATCTTTGTTGGCCGCTATGGCATATTCGCAACTCTCGAGCGCGTCTTCAAACTTCTCGGCGGTGTATTGCACCTTGGCTAATTGCACCCATGTGGCCGCGTCGTAGGGATTTTCGTCAAGACAGTGGTTGAGCAGACTGATGGTCGCGTCGTAGTCGCCCCGTCTGAACACGCAGTCGGCCAGTTCAGAGGCCGCGCGGACATACTCGTCGTAGTGCGGGTCATTGCATTTCCGTAGCCACGGTTCAGCCAAGTGATAGTAGCCTGCCTCGTAGTACATCTCCGCGATGTCGAGCATGTTGTCTTGATTAAGCTCCTGCCCGCTATTTGCTATTTCGTCTACGAGTCTACGACAACCCTTTAAGTCTAAGGTGAGCAGTGCTTTCTCTGCGTAGAACATTTTGCGGAAAATGCTGTCGGATGGTAATTTGTTGATAATCTGCGTGGCTTTCTTCCAGTCGCCCGTGTTCTTGTGGTAGTAGGCATGGGCTATGATGACGTCCATATCGTCGGGGTACAAGCTCACTGCTCGCTTGAGTACCTCGTAGGCCTTGTCGTTGCGAAAGTCGTCGGCGTAGTAGTCGTATATGTCAAGAAGCTCAGCAGGCTCGAGAAACACGGGTATGGATTTGGCCACGGCTTCCTCGTATCGTCTGATTAGGTTCTTTAAGTCTTTTTTGTTTCGTCGCATATCCTGTTTGGGTTTATCCCAATTTGAGGTCAAATGACTGATAAGGGGTTTAGAAATTATTTCTTCCAACTATCGCGTAGCCCCACCGTACGGTTGAAGACGAGCTTCTCGGGCGTGCTGTTCTTGTCGAACGTGAAGTATCCGATGCGCTGGAATTGCAGGTAGTGCTCATCGCTCAGCGTGGCGAGGTTGGGTTCAACGTAGCATTCGGTGAGTACTTCGAGGCTGGCGGGGTTGAGCATCTGACGCATGGCGGTGAGCGCATCGCATCCTTGTTCGCTGGTGAGGCGGGCGAGCTCATCGCGTGGGTTTTCTACGCTCCAAAGGCGGTCGTAGAGTCTCACCTCGGCCTTGCTGCAATGGTCTTGGCTCACCCAGTGAATCGTACCTTTTACCTTGCGTCCAGCACCAGGCATACCGCTCTTGCTGTCGGGGTCGTAGGTGCATAGAATCTCTACCACGTTGCCCGCGTCGTCCTTGCGACAACCCTCGCAGTGTACGATGTAGGCATTCTTCAGTCTAACGTCTTGGCCGGGCGTCAGGCGGAAGTATTTCTTCGGTGCGTCCTCCATGAAGTCGTCTGCTTCGACCCACAGATTCCTGCTGAAGGGAATGGTGTGTGTACCTGCTTCGGGATGTTCGGGGTTGTTGATGGCTTCCATCTCCTCTACCTGTCCTTCGGGATAGTTGGTGATGGTGAGTTTCACGGGGTGTAGCACGGCACTGACGCGCTGGGCGCGGTCGTTGAGGTCTTCGCGCACGGCACTCTCGAGCAGGGCAAAGTCGTTGAGCGCATCGAAGGTGGTGTAGCCTATCTTGTCGACAAACTTACGTATGCTCTCGGGCGAGTAGCCACGACGACGGAAGCCGCAGAGTGTGGGCATGCGGGGATCGTCCCATCCGTCTACGATGCCTTCTTTGACCATGGTGAGCAGATTGCGCTTAGAGAGCAGTACGTAGTTGAGGTTGAGCTTGTTGAACTCGTACTGGCGGGGACGATGGTCGTTGAGGTCTTGTTCTTCCTTGACCCAGTCTATGAAGAGGTCGTAGAGGGGACGATGTGGCACGAACTCCAAGGTGCAGAGCGAGTGGGTTACTCCCTCGAAGTAGTCGCTTTGTCCGTGTGCAAAGTCGTACATGGGATAGGCTTTCCACTTAGTGCCTGTGCGAGGATGGGGGTGGTTCACCACACGATAGATGATGGGATCGCGGAAGTGCATGTTGGGGCTGGCCATATCGATTTTGGCACGTAGCACCATGCGGCCTTCTTCTACCTCTCCGGTGTTCATCTTCTCGAACAGCGCGAGGCTCTCTTCGATGGGGCGGTTGCGGTAGGGACTCTCGGTGCCGGGACGTGTGGGCGTGCCTTTCTGCTGAGCGATTTCCTCGGCTGTCTGTTCGTCGATGTAGGCTCTACCTTCGTGGATGAGCCGTACTGCGAAGTCCCAGAGCTGCTGAAAGTAGTCTGAGGCATAGTATTCGCCAGCCCACTTGAAGCCTAACCAACTGATGTCCTCCTTGATGGCATCCATGTATTCCATGTCTTCTTTGGTAGGATTGGTGTCGTCGAAGCGTAGGTTACAGATGCCGCCGTAGCGTTGTGCGATGCCGAAGTCCATGCAGATGGCCTTGGCGTGGCCGATGTGCAGATAGCCGTTGGGCTCGGGCGGGAAGCGCGTCTGTATGCGCCCATCGTTGAGGCCTGCTGCGAGGTCGGTTTCTACTTGTTGCTCTATGAAGTTGAGTGACTTTTTGGGTGTGGTAATCTCGGGTGTTGCCATGTTGAAAATGTGATTATGTAGGCGTTGTGAAAATATCAGCCAAAGACGCAAAGATGCGCAAAGTGTCTTTTCTCTTACTGGCCTGAATGCGGAGGACTTGGGGCGGCTTGCGGACGTGCCTGCGTGCCTTTGTGGGGCTTATGCCCTTTGGCCTGGTTCTCTGCGGCTTGGCAGCTTTGCGTGTCTTGGCGTCTTTGGGGTGGAGTGGGGTTGCGCAGTGGTGTGGGTGTTAGTTGGCTAATTCGGAGAGGAACTTGATGCGTACCAGTCGGAGCTCGTCTTCTTCGTACTCGTCTCCGAACTCGTCGAGGGCGGCATCGATATCGTCGCTATCGCTCTCGCGGAAGTACTGGTAAATGTCTTGTATCTGATCGTCGTCGAGTATCTCACGTATGTAATAGTCTATGTCGAGCTTGGTGCCGCTGTACACGATAGCGTCTATCTCATCGAGTAGCGCGTCGTAGTCTATGTTTTGTGCGGCGGCTAAGTCTTCGAGGTCCACTTTACGGTCTATGCTCTGAATGATGCTCACCTTGAGCTTCGACTTGTTGGCCACGGTGCGTATGCGCATGTCTTCGGGGCGTTCTATCTCGTTCTCTTCGCAGTGTTTCTTGATGAGTTCGCAGAACTTCTTGCCGTATCGTTTCACTTTTCCTGCACCTACGCCAGGGATGTTGAGCAGTTCCTCTTCGGTCTGCGGATAAACGGTCGCCATGGCTTCGAGGCTTGGGTCTTGGAAGATGACGTAGGGCGGAACATTGTTGTCGCGCGCTACTTGCCCGCGCAGGGTGCGTAGCATCTTGAATAGTATAGGGTCCAGGGCATCGCCTGTTGGGGCGCTATCCATGGGAATCTCTTCGTCGCTGAATTGTCGGTCGAGCACGATGTAAAAAGGTTTGGGGTTATTGATAAATTCGCGGCCTGCGTCGGTGAGGCGAAGCACGCCGTAGTTTTCGATCTCTTTATATAGGTATCCACTCAGGAGGGCTTGGCGCACGACAGCTCCCCAGTTCTCGGCTTCGTGGTTTTCGCCGATGCCAAACTCTTCGAGCTCGTCGTGGTGATAGGCTTGTATCTCCTCCGTGTTGTCGCCACAGACAAAGTGGCGTATGTAGTCTTCTCTGAATTTCTCTTTTGTAGCTGCGATGGCCTCGAGCAGGCACTGTAGCATGTCGCTTGCTTCGATTTGCTCGTGGGGATGACGGCAGTTGTCGCAGTTGTGGCAGTTGTCTGGCTCGTAGGTCTCGCCGAAATAGTGTAGCAGCAGCCTTCTGCGACACACAGACGACTCGGCGTAGGCTTGTGTCTCGGCCAGCAGCTGTCGGCCTATGTCTTGTTCGGCAAGGGGCTTGCCTTCCATGAATTTTTCGAGTTTGCGCAGGTCTTTGCGTTGGTAGAATGCGATACAATTGCCCTCGCCACCGTCGCGCCCCGCGCGTCCCGTCTCTTGGTAGTAGCCTTCGAGACTCTTGGGCATGTCGTAGTGTATGACAAAGCGTACGTCGGGCTTGTCAATACCCATACCAAAGGCTATGGTAGCTACGATGACGTTGATGCGTTCCATGAGGAAGTTGTCTTGCGTCTCGCTGCGCCGCTGTGTTTCCAGTCCTGCGTGGTATGGTTCTGCTTTGATGTCGTTGGCTTGCAGGATTTCGGCGAGTGTCTCTACGCGCTTTCGGCTCAGGCAGTAGATGATGCCGCTCTTGCCTTCGTTGGCTTTGACGTACTTGATGATTTCTTTGTCTATATCAGCTGTTTTGGGGCGTATTTCGTAGTAGAGGTTAGGACGGTTGAATGAGCTCTTGAATTCTACCGCGTCGAGTATACCGAGGTTTTTCTTGATGTCGGTACGTACTTTGTCGGTGGCCGTGGCTGTAAGGGCGATGATGGGTGCTTTCCCTATGCGCGCCACGCTCTCGGCTATGCGGCGATACTCTGGGCGAAAGTCGTGACCCCACTCCGAGATGCAGTGAGCCTCGTCTATGGCGTAGAAAGAAATCTTCACGCTGTGGAGAAACTCTATGTTCTCTGCCTTGGTGAGGCTCTCGGGTGCTACGTAGAGCATCTTCGTCTTGCCCTGTCGGACGTCGTTTTTCACCTCTTCGGCTGCGGCTTTGGTGAGCGAGGAGTTCAGGAAGTGGGCGGTGGAGTCCAGGTGACTCATGAAGCGCACAGCGTCCACCTGGTTTTTCATCAGGGCTATGAGCGGCGACACGACGATAGCTACGCCCTCGAGCATCAAGGCTGGCAACTGGTAGCACAGTGACTTGCCGCCGCCGGTAGGCATCAGCACAAAGGCGTTGCGCCCTTCTAAGACGCAGCGCACGATAGCTTCTTGGTTTTCTTTGAATTTGTCGAAACCGAAGAACTCTTTGAGCTTACTACGTATTTGTTCGGAGGTGTGCATAGTGGATAGGGGCGCGTGGTTAATGGTTGGGAGGGAGGCTGCAACGGGTCGAGCCGTGGCGGCCTACTTTTTTCGCAAACAAAGTTAGGGAAAAATATTTTTATTTCTTGGGCTTAGTGCCTAAAAATGTGCGGTCGCTGCACGTTTTTGCCTATGCAGCGCGTATTTTTGCCAAATATTGTTAGGACTTGGACGGCGCTGGGGCTGCCGACGGGGCTTGTCGCAGGCTCTGGTTGATATGGTCGATGTAGTCGAGTAGGGCTTCTGTGCCGAGCGTCTTGGCACTGCTGGTGACGAAGTGCGGTGGCAGCTCTTGCCAGTCGGCACGTAGGGCTTGCAGAAAGCGATTGATGTGTGCGGGGAGCTGACTGCGTTTCACGCCGTCGGCTTTGGTGAACACAATGCTCAGCGGCAGGCCGAGGCTACCCGCTTGGCGGATGAACTCCAAGTCGATCTGTTGCGGCGGGATACGCGCGTCGATGAGTACGAATAGGCACGTGAGCTCTTCGCGCTGGGAGATGTAGGCGTGTATCATGCGCCGAAGTTTCTCTTGCTCGGTCTTGCTGCGTTTGGCATACCCATATCCGGGGAGGTCCACCAAGTACCAATCGTCGTTGATGAGGAAGTGGTTGATCAGCAGTGTCTTACCCGGCGTGGCTGAGGTCTTAGCGAGATTTTTGCGCTGTGTGAGGCAGTTGATCAGACTGCTTTTGCCCACGTTGCTGCGTCCGATGAAGGCGTATTCGGGTAGGTTGTGGTGCGGACACTGTGCTACCTTGGCATTCGATACAACGAACTGTGCGTTTTGGATCTGCATAGTAGGGGCGTGGATATTGGTTTTTGAAGCAAAGATATTGTTTTCGAGTGTTTCTTGCAAGCCTTTGCGCGATTTTTGCTTGCTCCGAGGGTGCACTGTGTGGCGTTGAGGCGGTTGGCGCTTGGTTGCAGTCCGAGCTATGTGGGCTGTTGCTGCGCCTTGGAGCGAACTGCTTTCTCTTTAATTCTGAGATTTTCTCTCTTCCCTCTCGAGCTATTTTCCAGCATGTGCGACGCATATTATTGGGAAATGGGAGATATTTAATCCTATGTCCGATGCATTTTATAAATTCAGCCTAAGTTTGTGAAAATTTAGGCTTAGTTTGTAAGAATTGAGCCTAAGTTTGTGAAAACTTAACCTAAGTTTATAGAATCCATGGGCATCTCGTGGAGAATTTGCCCTATGGTGTGCAATATTAAGCCGAGGCGTGCACAAGTTTTTCGGCACAGCGGGGGCGGCAAACCCTGCGGAATGTGTATCTTTGCGGCATCAACGAAGCAGCGCATCGCATGGTCGAAACAGCAGTAAACACCCGCGCGCCGCACATATTTAATATTATAAGGAGCACAACCCATCGTGACTGAAACCTATCCCTCGCAGCACTTAGAACGTGCCGTAGCCGAAATCTCCAAACTGCCCGGCATAGGTCGTAAGACCGCCTTACGCCTCGCGCTGCACCTGCTGCGCCAAGATGTCTCGCAGGCTCATGCGCTGGCATCGGCCATAGTGGCGCTGCGCGACGAGGTGCGATACTGCAGCGTGTGCCACAACGTGAGCGACTCCGACACGTGCGACATTTGTGCCAATCCGCGCCGCGACAGCAGCACGCTCTGCGTCGTGGAGAACGTCAGCGGCGTGCTCAGTGTAGAAGCCACGGGGCAGTATCGCGGACTTTATCACGTGCTGGGCGGACTCATTTCGCCGATGGACGGAGTGGGACCTTCCGACCTGCAGATAGCGAGCCTCGTAGAACGCGTGGCCGCGGGCGGCATACGCGAGGTAATCTTTGCACTCAGCCCAACCATGGAGGGCGACTCCACGGGGTTCTATATTTCGCGTAGGCTTGCCGAGTACGACGTGTTGCTCACCACACTGGCGCGCGGCGTGAGTGTGGGCGACGACCTCGAATATACCGACGAGGCCACGCTGGGACGCGCCATCGCGGCTCGTGTTTCGATGAAATGAACATGCCTAACCCTGAAATTCTCTATACCGACTATGATATTTTCGCTCCGTATTCAGCAACTCCTCTTTGCCCTTGTGCTCGTGCTGACGTGCGCACTTGCGGCTCTGTTCGAGGGTGGTAGTCTGTCCCAGGGCGTACTGGGCGACAATGCCTCCTTGACCTACGCACTCGATGTATGGTGTGTCGTGGTCTGCGTGGTGGGTACCTACGTGGCGCTGCGCCTATTCTCGTTCGACCGCGTGCGTCGCTCGGTGCGCGATGGTGGCGATACAGCCTACTACAGATGGGCTGGCGTGCGCACCCTGCTCGTTGCACTGAGCCTGTGGTCGGAGGTGGCGATTTACTACCTCACGCTACAGAGCCAAACAGCACACTATACGCTCTTTATTTCTCTCGTAGCCGCCATCTTCTGTATACCTACCGCACGCGAACGCGATGGGTTAAAAAGCAAAGACGATTCGCAGTGAAGCTCTCGGCCATCATAGTGAACTACAACGTGGCTCGCTTCTGCGAACAAGCCGTTGCGGGACTGCTCGCCTCGGGATTGGGTAGCGAGCTCGAAGTGTTTGTGGTAGACAACAGCAGCACCGACGATTCGCTCCACTATCTGCGAGACCGATTTGTGGGCGAGGCATATAGGCAGGTGTACCTCATAGATGCGGGTGCCAACCTTGGGTTCGGTCGCGCCAACAACTTGGCCGCTGCCCAGGCCAAGGGAGAGTATATCCTCTTTCTCAATCCCGACACCCTCATTGCCGAAGATACACTCGAGCAGATGCTCACCTTTGCCGACGCGCACCCAGACTTGGGCGCCTTAGGCGTGAGCATGACCAACGAGGACGGCACTTTCGCACCCGAGTCTCGGCGCGGCTTACCCACACCGTGGACAGCCTTTTGCAAACTCTCGGGACTCACCGCACTGATGCCTCACTCGCGCCGCTTCGGACGCTACTATATGGCCTATCTGTCGCCCGCCGCACCTCATGCCACAGAGGTGGTCAGCGGCGCGTGCATGATGGTGCGACGCGATGGGCGCACAGACTGGTTCGACCCCGACTATTTCATGTATGGAGAGGACGTGGACCTATCGTACAGGCTCATGAAAGAGGGCAAGACCAACTACTATCTGCCTGCAGCCCTCGTACACTATAAGGGAGAGAGCACCAACAAGACGGGCTTTCGCTACGCGCATGTCTTCTACGGAGCTATGCTCATCTTTCTGCGAAAGCATTTTCCGTACTACGCATTTTGTCTAAGCCCCATCATAGCTCTTGCCATTGTCCTCAAGGCCCTGACGAGCCATCTCCATGCCTGGTGGATAGACCTACGTCATGCCCTGAGCTCCAACCGAGGCCGTCAGCATCAGCGTGGACTGCTCTATCTCGGCACTCACGGCGCATCGCTGCAGCACTTTGCTGCCGAGCGCGACCTACCGCTGCGCATCGTGGAGGCTACCGCTGCGACCCATCCCGAGGGGCATACCCGGCTCGACCTCACGGACATCGGCACGGTCGTATACGACGTACACGACTTTCCGCGCCGCGACATCATCGCCCACCTACAAGCCACGGCAGGCCGCGTGCGATTGGCACTCTACGACCACCAAGCTCAACAACTCATAGCCCATGGCAAGCAAATCCACATCCCCACTCGCTGAACCCGCCGCCCACGTCCGTCTGCGCAAGCTCGAGCAGGCGGATGCGCCCCTGTTGTTGGCGTTGGAACAACTGCCCGATGTCAGGCTCCAGACACCCGATGCGCCCCTGCCTGGGCTCGCAGACGTGGAGCGCTTCATCGCGCATCAGACCTTCCGCTTAGCCACCGAGGGCGTGCTGCGTATGGTCATCGACACTGCGTCGACCGACACACAAAATTTTGCAGGCGTCATAGACCTCACTGGCCTATCTACCGAGCATCACCACGCCGAAATAGGCATCGCGCTACGTCCCGATATGCGTTGGCGCGGAATAGGAAAGCGCGCCGTGCATCTTATGGAGCGGTTGGCCCAACGTATGGAACTCCACACGCTCACCGCGCAGGTGATGGCTACGAACTCGGCAGCCTTGGCTCTCTTCGATGCAGCGGGCTACGAGCGGGTAGGGAGGTTGCCCGAATATGCGTGCGTGGACGGAGCGTGGACAGACGTTGTGCTGTTCTCCAAAGTCCTTGATACGCTCACACCCGACAGCCGCGCGCAGTCGTAGCTGCTAATCATGTATTCCCTCGCAACCCATCTCGCGCATCGCAGCGCGCTTGTTGTCTTGCTTGCTACAGCCGCGCGCATTCGTAGCTTCCGACCTTGCATTTCCTCGCAACCCATCTCGTGCATCGCAGCATGTTTGTTGTCTTGCTTGCAATAGCTTTGTCGTTTATAGGAAAAGGGGACGTTGCCTTGCCGACGCGGGGCATGTCTCAGCTTATATAGCCCAATGCCACGCTGGCAGGCTTTGTCGGTTTAGCAACAACCGCCGCCCGTCTGCTGACCTTCGGCCTTGCCGCCGCAACAGCCGCCAGCGTTACCGCCGTTGCCCTCTTGCGACTGTCCACCGCAGCAACCACCCTGAGCCGACTGCGCTTTGGGATCGACTACCTTAGCTTCGTAGCCAGCCTCCTTGAGGAGCTGGAGAATGCGAGGTAGGGCAACGCGCTCAGCGTCGTAGCGTACCGTGACGGTCTGTTTCTCTACATTCGTTTGAATGCGAACCATGCCGCGCTCAAACTTCAGGGCATTCTTGATGCGCGTCTCGCACGATGCGCAGTGCATCTGCGGAGTAGTGGTGAGCACTACCTCCTTGATGTCCTCTGCATAGGCAGCCAAGCCGATGAAGAGAGCCATGAGCAACATTGAAATCTTTTTCATGTCTGTGGATTTTATGAGTTTGAAATGAGTCTTTCCTTATATAGAATATCGCGTGTCAGTTTCACGCAGGTGCAGGTCTACTTGAGGTTGAACCTCACGCCGATGTAGCCCATCGCGCCTACCACGGGAGCGTATGTCAGTGTGGGCTCGAACGTGCTGCTCCACGGGTCGTCGGCCCCGATGATGGGCAGGTGCTGGCGATAGTTCGTGAGATTTTCGCCGCCGATGTAGATGCTGAAGTGCTTGAACCATCGTGTCAGTTGGGCATTGAGTCCAACGTAGGCGTGGTAGTGCGTGCGGTCAAGCCCTATTTGGTAGGGAATGCGTCCAGGGCCGTTGAGCGTCAGCGTCACATCAGCCTGCCATAGCTCCAAGGGCGTTTTGTACGAGGCGGTGAGCAATCCCTTGTAGCGACTGTTGAGCGGCTTCTCGCGTCGTAAGCCATCGTACGTGCATTTGACGTTGTTCCAACGCCACGCAGCCGTCATCGTCAGTTCGTCGGTGAATGGATAGGTGGCTTCTATTTGGAACGTGTGGGAGTAGGAGCGTCCGTGGAGGTTGTCAATGATGATGCGCGAGGGGTCAGTGTCGTAGTCGATAACCATCTGACGCTTGAAGTCGGTGTAGTAATACTCTGCGCCGAGGTTGAGCATGTGGTCGCCTACGCGCACATTCCATGCCGCACTCACGCCATAGTTCCAAGCCGCCTCCTGCGAGAGGTTCTCGACCTGCAGGGTGCGCCCGCTCGAAAGCAGATAATTGTTCTCGGCCACAGCGTACGGTGTGCGATAGCCCTTGCCTGCGCTGGCACGGAAACTCAGTCCCTTGACAGGCTCGTACTTGATGTGCGCGCGTGGGGTGACAAACGTGCCGTAAATGTTGCTGTGGTCTACGCGAAGCCCACCCATGAGAATGAGACGGTCGTTGAGGTTATACGTATACTGCGCGTAAGCGCCTGGCGTAGACTCGCTGGTATGTACGGGCAACGAGAGCGAAGGTACTTGCGCGTGTTGTTGCAGGCCGTCGTAGTTCATGCTTACACCCGCCGACAGGCTGTGCTTCTGGGTAAAGTTGGTCTCAAAAATCAACGATGCATACCCGTTGCGGTGAATCGCATCGTAGGTCTTGTGACCATAAGTGGCATTGAGGTCGTGAAAACTACCCGAGAGAATCAGCGCGATATTGGTGCCGTGCGCTTGGTCGATGATGAAAGCATTCTTGGCAAAGGCTTCGTAGCGGTCGGTCTGCAAGTCTATGCCGTAGGCGTGTGGCATGCCGCCGCTGTGGTGCAGCTGCCCGCTCTCACGCCGTTCAGTCAGGCCACTCAGAGCGGCTTGGAAGATGTAGCTGCTGCTGACGTAGGCCCACCGATTCATGAGATGGACTTGCCGAACCATGGGGTCGTCCTCAAAAGAGTCGTGGTTGTTGTCGTGGTGTCCCCACCTGTTCTCGTAGTGTGCCAATACGGAGCCGCTTAGCTTGGGTGTGACGTAGAAATTAGCGTCCGCGTTCGCCTCGAGCTTGCCCATGGTGTTGCCGTAGATGTTGGCGTGCACGTTGGCGATGTCTTGCGGCTTGAGATATTCCACATTGATTTGCCCCGTCAGGCTCTCGTATCCATTCTTGACCGAAGCCGCGCCTTTGCTCACTTGTATGCTGTGCATCCAAGGTCCAGGTACGTAGCTCAAACCATAGGGCTGCGCGGAGAGACGAAAGTTGGGGATGTTCTCCGTAAGCATCTGCACGTAGGAGCCAGCCAGTCCCAAGAGTTTGATCTGGCGCGCGCCAGTGGCGGCATCGCTGTAGCTCACGTCCACACTGGGGTTGGTCGTGAAACTCTCGCCCAGGTTGCAGCAGGCAGCCTTGAAGAGTTCGCCTTGGTTGATGGTCAGCGCGTTGGTCACGCCTTGGCTTTGGCGCACGGCGCGTTGGTGACCGCTCACCGTGGCACTGGGAATGATGGTCTCAATGGCCGTCGTGTCGGTCTGGGCATACAGCGAAAGGCTGCAAGCGACTAAGAGTGCGAGGAGTAGGGAGGTTCTCATATACAAGTTCGTAGCACGTCGTGAGATATAGGAGGAGCGCGGCACTGAGATACTACGCTATGGGCTTAGATAGGTGAGGTAGGAAAAGGTTTAATAAATATGGAAAGGCATGCCATACCGTCTCGCTTGTAGCTAATGCCGATACCACGAGTTCTATAAAGCCTGCAGCAGAGCCTACTAAGCCTCTTGCGCCAAGAATTGCTCAATGTCGCTGGTCAGACTCTCGGGCTTCGTCGTGGGGGCATAGCGCTTGATGACACTGCCGTCGCGCGAAATGAGAAACTTCGTGAAGTTCCACTTGATGCGACTCCCTAAGAAACCTTTTGTCTGTGCTTTGAGGTATTTGAAGATAGGGTCGGCTGCCTCGCCGTTCACATCTACTTTCTTCATGATTTGGAACGTCACACCGTAGTTCAGTTGGCAGAAACCCTCAATCTCACTGTCGCTGCCTGGGTCTTGGTGAGCAAATTGGTTGCAAGGGAAACCGATGGTCACAAGGCCTTGCTCCTTGTATCGCTGATTGAGTTCTTCCAGCCCAGCAAACTGCGGGGTGAAGCCACATTTGCTGGCTGTGTTCACAATAAGGAGTACCTTGCCACGAAATGCGGAGAAGTCGAGCTCCTTGCCCTTGCTCGTCAAGGCTTTGAAGTCGTAAATAGTTGCCATATTTGTCAGAAAATGTAGGGTGGGGGAGACGCGCTGTGCCTCGCTCCCCTTAAGTATACGCACAAAGGTAAACGAAGCGCCCTGTTTAGGCACTGCAAAAATGTATATTCTGTGGTATTTTTCTTTCTTTTCCTTACAAATGAGGAAATAAACGCACTTGGAGTGACAGAAGCGGCTTACAAAAACACCCGTTCGCGCATAGCGAAAACGCGATGCGGTACTCCATTATTTATATATAGGGTGTTTACGGAACTGGCTTGTTATGCCTTTCGCTCACCTCGGAGCAGGTCGGGTCTGAGACGACGCGTACGCTCCAAAGATTGCGAGAGTTCCCATTCCTTGATACGAGCCTCGTGGCCCGAGAGAAGCACATCGGGTACGCGCCAACCTTTGTACTCCGCAGGACGGGTGTAGACGGGGGCTGCAAGTAGGTGGTCCTGAAAGCTGTCAGAGAGTGCGCTCTGCTCGTCGCCAATCACCCCCGGTATCACTCTCACTATAGCGTCGGCAAAGGCCGCTGCCGCCAGTTCGCCACCCGTTAGTACAAAGTCGCCGAGGCTCAGCTCGCGCGTGATGAGATGTTCGCGGATGCGATAGTCTATGCCCTTGTAGTGGCCGCATAGGAAGATGAGGTTGCCACAGAGCGAGAGCGTATTGGCTGTGTCCTGTGTGAAAGGTTCGCCATCGGGCGTCGTGAAAATAACCTCGTCGTAGTTCCGCTCAGCCTTCAGTGCTGAGATGCAGGCATCAATCGGTTGGCATTGCATCACCATACCCGCAAAACCGCCAAACGGGTAGTCGTCCACCCGGCGATGTTTGTCGGTGGTGTAGTCACGCAGGTTGTGAAGATGAATCTCCACGAGCCCCTTGCGCTGGGCGCGTCCCAAGATGGAGGTATTCATGAAGCCCTCAATCATTTCGGGCAATACGCTGATGATGTCTATACGCATGGTAGGCTATGTAAGGTGTAAGAAAGAGCATGTAGGCACGTGCTGTCGTAGCGCAAGCACACGAACGGCAGTAGGTGGGAGGTAGCCAGCCTGTGAGCTGGTAGTCGAGGTTCGTAGATAGGCCGTCGGCTAAACTCGCAGGGCTGTGTACGCTTTTCGAGCCGTAGGTGGCCTATTTTCTGCGCAAAAGTATTATTTTTGCACGGAAAACGAAAGGCTTTTTGTTTCAAACACGCTTTCCACGCATGGAATACGACCTTTTCAATCCGCCGCCCCAACCCGTTTCGGAAGGCACGGCCATCTCCGCTAACCCAATGCCGACCCCATCTGTGGCCGAAGACGCAGCGCAGAAAGAGACTGCGAGCGAAGCGGAGAGCGAGGCTGAGCGCATCGCATCACTTAGGAGCGAACTGCATCGCCACAACTATAATTATTATGTGCGCAACGCGCCCGAAATCTCTGACCAAGCGTTCGACGAGCTGATGAATGAGCTCCAGACGTTGGAGCAGCGACATCCCGAACTCTTTGACCCCAATTCGCCTACACAGCGTGTGGGAAGCGACTTAGGCAGTGGGGGCTTTCCCACCGTCCCACACGAGCGTCCCATGCTCTCGTTGGGCAATACATACAATCGCGAAGACGTCAAGGCTTTCTACGAACGTGTTCGCGAGGGACTCGGAGGACAATCTTTCGATATTTGTTGCGAACTGAAGTTCGACGGACTCAGCATTTCACTCATCTACGAGCAACGACAACTGGTGCGCGCCGTGACACGCGGCGATGGCACACGCGGCGACGACGTAACGCCCAACGTGCGAACCATACGCACCATCCCCTTGGTGCTACCCGCTGGTGTGGCTGCGCCCTCGCGCTTTGAAATTCGCGGCGAGGTACTCCTGCCGTGGCAACGCTTTGAGGCGCTCAACAGCGAGCGCGAAGCACGTGGCGAGGTGCTCTTTGCTAATCCGCGCAATGCCGCATCGGGTACGCTCAAGAGCAAGGATGCGCGCCTCGTGGCGCAACGTGGACTGGACGCCTACCTATACTATGTGCTCGCCGACAAAGAGCCGTCGGACAGTCACTACGAGAACCTCTTGGCTGCCCGCATGTGGGGCTTTCAGGTGAGCGATGCCACCCGACTGACACACAGCCTCGAGGAGATTTACGACTTCATAGACTATTGGGACACGGCTCGACGCTCGCTGCCCGTGGCTACAGATGGGGTTGTACTCAAGGTAGATTCTCTCAAGCAGCAGGAGCAGCTCGGTATGACGGCTAAGAGTCCGCGCTGGGCCATTGCCTATAAGTTTCAGGCAGAACGCGCTCGTACGCGTCTCAATAGCGTCAGCTTCCAGGTGGGACGCACGGGAGCCGTCACTCCCGTGGCCAATATGGAGCCAGTGCTTTTGGCAGGCACTACGGTGCGACGCGCTTCGCTCCACAACGCAGATATCATCTCTTCGCTCGACCTCTATGAGGGCGACTACGTGTATGTGGAGAAAGCGGGTGAGATTATTCCCCAAATTGTGGGCGTGGACTACGAGAGCCGTCCCCTGTTGATGGGGCGCAAGGTGGACTTCGTGAAAACCTGCCCCGAATGCGGAAGCACGTTGGTGCGCTACGAAGGCGAGGCCGCCCACTATTGTCCCAACAGCACGGCTTGTCCGCCGCAGTTGCGTGGACGCGTGGAACACTTCATCAGTCGCGATGCGATGAACATCGATAGTCTGGGACCCGAGACCATTGACGACTATTTCGCACGTGGGCTTATCCGCGATGCTGCAGACCTCTACCAAATTCGCGTTGAAGACATCAGCGGCAACGATGGCAAGCGCAGTAAGTCGGCTCAAAAGATTGTGGCAGCCATCGAAGCCAGCAAGCAAGTCCCCTTCGACCGTGTACTCTACGCCCTTGGCATTCGTTTCGTCGGGCGTGTGGCTGCATCGCAGATTGCCAATTCTCTGCGTACCTTGGAGCGCGTCAGGCGTGCCACCTTTGAGGAGTTGCAAGCCATCGACGGCATTGGCAGCAAGATAGCTCAGAGCATCATTGACTTCTTTGCCGATGAGCGCGCCACAACACTTGTTGACCGACTGGTCGAAGCGGGTCTGCAGACCGCCCTGCCCGAGGTCGAAGCTCTTGGTACGCAACTTGAGGGAAAGACTATTGTTATCAGTGGTACGTTTGTCCATCATTCGCGTGAGCAATACAAGGAACTCATCGTGCGCCACGGAGGTAAGAATAGCGGCAGCATTTCTAAGAAAACCTCTTTCGTCCTTGCGGGCGACAATATGGGGCCTGCCAAACTCGAGAAAGCCCAGAACCTTGGCGTACCGCTGATGAGCGAAGACGAATTTCTGACTCTCATAGGCCAATAAGCACCGTCAGCGTTGCGACATAGTTCAAAAGCTGACCGATGAAGCTCCTCCTTTTTACGACATAAAACAAAAGTCTACCGATGAAGCCCCAAGGCGTGGCGATATACCATATATAATATAGTATATACATTGCCGAAAGTGCTATAGACCCACTCAACAATTAAACATCAGACCTCCTTATGAATACATCAGAACCACTATTTCGTGGACTTGGAGTAGCCCTAATCACTCCCTTTACCTTAGAGGGAAAAGTGGACTTCAATGCTCTGGCAGACCTCGTAGCCTGGCAAATGCAGCAGGGCGTAGATTTTTTCTGCGTGTTGGGAACAACTGCAGAGACTCCCTGCCTGACTGAAGCCGAGAAGCGTCAAGTGGTTGACACCGTGCGTAGCGTCACAAAGGGCAGCGTGCCGTTGCTCTTGGGTGCAGGGAGCAATAACACCGCTACCGTCTGTTCCACCTTGCGCCGAACCGATCTCACAGGCATTGATGGTGTGCTGATAGTCACTCCCTACTATAATAAACCCACACAGCGTGGACTTTACGCACACTTCCAGGCAGTCAGCGAGGCTTCGCCGTTGCCCGTGGTACTTTATAACGTGCCTGGACGCACGGGCATAAACCTCACAGCTGAGACCTGCCTCCGTTTAGCTGAGGACTGCCCCAATATTGTGGCCATCAAAGAAGCCAGCGGAGACCTTGCGCAAATCAAAGCCATCATTGCCGGTGCGCCTGCGGGGTTCAGCGTCCTTTGTGGAGACGATGCGCTGACGCAGGCAGCCATCGAGGCAGGTGCTGTGGGCGTAATCAGTGTGGTGGGCAATGCTTATCCGCGTGCCTTTGCCCAACTCACGCACGCCGCTCTCCGTGGCGATGTGGCTGAGGCACAGCGCATCGATGAGCAGATGCGGCCTGTGTACAAACCGCTCTTTGCCGACGGCAATCCTGCAGGCGTGAAAGCCCTGCTTGCCTCGCGCGGCACGATTTGCAATGTGCTACGCCTGCCTTTGGTGCCCGCATCTTCGACCCCTACCGAAGCCCTCACGACCTTCGATGCCGCTTTTGCGCGCTAACATCGTGCTTCTCCAACCTTCTAAATTGCTTCTAAGAAAATGGAATATAGCCAGTCAGAAAAAGAAAAAGTCTTCTCAGCATTAGAAAGTAGTATTTCAGAAACTCAACGTACCATCTCCGACATCGAAAGTAAGATTTCAGATGTCGAAAGTTTGATTTCAGATATAGAACATAACCTATCGGATAAAGACAGCGCGCATCTCAAATGCAAAAAGCTCCTATCCGAATTGTCATAGGTACTTTTATGAATTTTGTAAGTCCGAGGCAGTTGTGTAGACTGCCTCTTTTTTGTGGATTAAATCCCCATATTGCGCGCTCGGTGGTGGCATTTTGAGTAAAAAAGTAGGTCGTCGGCGCAAAAAGTTGCCCAAATATTTGGCCATACAAACACCCTGTACTACTTTTGCACAAGGGAAAAGAATATGATGTAAGGACATAAGACATCATATTTGAAGTTTTGAAGGAGTTTTTTAGTGATTGGGGTATGGTGTAATGGTAACACTGCAGATTCTGGTCCTGCCTTTCCTGGTTCGAATCCGGGTACCCCAACACTATGAGGGAATGAGCTGCGATGCGATAAGCACCGCAGCTTTTTCTATGCCCAATATTGGCGCGCCGAGCCGCGGGCGGTGTAGCACGGGATGCGCAGTTTGCTGTTATGGCATTGCGGTTAATGCGAACGACATTGGATGTTATCAAAAAAGGATTGGACGTTAGCGAAAAAGCATTGGAAGCCAGCAAAAACGTATTGTACGTTAGCAAAAACGTATTGAACTTTATCAAAAAAGGATTGGCAGTTTGCCGAAACGAGATAGCAGTTCGTGAATTGTGGGTCTAAGTAGATAATTAGTAGTTCAGCATTCAGTAGATATGGGGTTCAACTGACGATTTTCAGACCTATGATGGAGGCGATGAGCGAGAAGATGAAAAACAAGCGCCAAAAGGTGGCGGGCTCATCAAATACCAATATGCCTACAATCACCGTGCCTACTGCACCGATGCCTGTCCATACGGGATAAGCCGTGCCTATGGGTAGCGTCTCTGTGGCTTTGGCAAGGAGTGCCATGCTTAGGCAGGTGAAAATCAGAAAACCCACCATCCACGCCCACCAAGCGGCACCCGTTTCCATCTTGGCGCGTCCGAGACAAAAGGTAAATCCCATTTCGCAAAGTCCAGCTACGATGAGAATAATCCAATTCATGCTATGGAAGAAATATTGGTTTGAATGTGAGAAGAAGTGTGTGGGACTTGCTGCCAGCGCGTGTGCTTTCGGAAGTCGGTGGAGTGCGCGTAGACGAGTAATGGTTTGACGCGTGAATTAGATGAGGCGTTCGAGGCTTTTGAGCGATGCGCCTACGAGGACTTCGGACAGATGTGCGATGATGCGCGCTCGCGACTCTTCAGGCGTGCGATGGGATGCCGCTTCGCAGCGTTCGCGACCATAGAGACTCTCGGGTGTAGTCAGTAGCGACCATCCCCAACCGTACTCGTTGCCCCGTTTGTCGCGCGGATAGATGAAGTCTGCTGTGACGATGCGACAATCCATCTGCAAGCGTGTGACAAAGCTGTCGAACCGACTGCGCATGTTGCTGCCCGTGAAGCCACAGGCTTTGCGTAGCTCGCGAGTGATCATAGGCCCATTCGCCTCGAGTATATCCATGATGGCCTCCTCTATGCTCCCCTCGATGAGGGCTGGCCGCGTGGCGCGATGGTAGTTGTAGAAATCGGGCCACCAATCTGGGCTGATAAACCCCGCTTTGTGGGCAAAAAACTTGCCGTATATCAAGCCGCCTTCAGTGATACATGCTCCTTTCCACTTCCATAGTGGCCAGTCCCATCCGCCGTCGGGGAATGTGACGTAACGGCAGTCGTCGTCCACAATTTCCTCTGCCGAAAATCCTGCTATGCCACTCTGCAGCAGCGGCAAGAAACCTATTTGTTGGACAAATGTGATGAGTTCGGCACAAGTGCCTATTCTGTTGGCGTGGGTGTACATGTATCCTTTGCTGTTTGCTTGATGGTGGCGGCTCTCATGGCATTGAAGACGGCGCAGATAGTCACACCGACATCGGCAAATACGGCCATCCACATTGTGGCTAAGCCAATGGCAGCCAAGAGAAGCACTATCACCTTTATTCCAATGGCAAAGATAATGTTTTCGCGCGCTATGGCAAGGGTTCGGCGGCTCAAACGCAGAAGTGTGGGGATTTTTCTTAAGTCGTCGTCCATCACGACCACGTCGGCAGCCTCTATGGCGGCTTCGGCACCCATTCCACCCATGGCTATACCGACATCGGCGCGTGCCAATACGGGCGAGTCGTTGATGCCATCGCCCACGAAGACCACGCTACCTCCGTGTGGGGCTTCGCTGAGTAGTTGTTCCATCTTTTCTACCTTGTCCACGGGCGATAGTTCGGCCGCATAGTCGGTCAGTCCAATCTGTTTGGCCACGTGCGCAGCTGTGTGGGCATTGTCGCCGGTGAGTATCACGCGCTGCTGCACACCCAATGTTTGGAGTTGTGTCATTAAGGTAGCGGCGTGCGGTTTGAGTGTGTCGTCTACCACAATGTGTCCGGCATATTCTCCATCGATAGCTACGTGTACGATAGTGCCGTGGCTGTGGCACGTCTTCCAAGGCAGGGCGAGCGCATCCATGAGTTTGGCGTTGCCCACACTGACGCGCTGATCGTTGACCGTGGCTGTGATGCCGCAGCCGGCCAACTCGGTGATGTCTGTCACCCGACACGCGTCGGTGGCCTCTTGAGGAAAGGCATTGCGCAAGGCCGTGGCGATGGGGTGGGTGCTGTGGCGCTCGACATGGGCTGCGAGGTGGAGCAACGTGTCGGCGGGATAGCGACTGGGGTGTACGGCGGTGACGGCGAAACGTCCCTCGGTGAGCGTACCCGTCTTGTCGAAAATCACGGTGCGTGCCGCAGCGAGCGTGTCGATATAGTTTGCACCCTTGACGAGTATGCCTTGGCGCGATGCGGCTCCGATACCAGCGAAGAACGTGAGCGGCACACTGATCACCAGCGCACAAGGGCACGACGTGGCGAGAAAGATGAGCGCGCGGTGCAGCCACGTGGTCAGTGCGGCAGAGTAGGACGCGGCAAATAGAGGAGGCACTACGCAGATGCCGATGGCCAATACGACGACGATGGGTGTGTATATGCGCGCAAATCGAGTGATAAATGCTTCGCTGCGCGACTTTTTCTCTCCAGCGTGCTCCACCAACTCTATCATTCGAGCTGCTGTACTCTCGTTGGCTACGTGCGTGGTGCGCAGTTGTATGACCCCTTGCAGGTTGATGCATCCCGCTTTGGCTTCGTCGCCTGGTGCTATCTCGCGTGGCACACTTTCGCCTGTGAGCGCGGACGTATCGATACTTGTGCGTCCCTCCACGACGATGCCGTCGAGCGGGATGCGCTCGCCAGGTTTCACGAGTAGGGTAGTGCCCACGGCTACGTCAGCACAGGCCACCGTCTCTATGCCCTCAGCGCCGAGTACGTGTGCGGTGTCGGGGCGCAGCGACAGCAGGTGAGCGATGCTGCGATGGCTCTTGCCCTCGGCATATTCCTCGAACATCTCGCCTATCTGGAAGAAAATCATCACGGCAACGGCTTCGATAAATTCGGCATGGCCTTCGGGCAGAAAACCGATGCTCATAGCCCCGAGCGAAGCCACTACCATGAGAAAATGCTCGTCGAGCAGCGCGCCTCTGAACAATCCTCTGAGGGCTTCGGCCAAGGTGTCGTAGCCCGCCACAAGATAGGCGGGGAGGAAGAGCAAGAACTGCCACCCCGTGGCCAAGCTGAATTGTCGGCTGACCCATAGGGCGATGAGCAGCAACGCAATGCTTAGCGCAATCGTCGCAATGCGCAGGTGGCTATCGTGGTCGTGGTGATGATGGTGTGCGTTTTCGTGCGCGTGGAGATGCTCGTGCGCTTCGCTGTGGCAGTGCGCGTGGTGACAGTGGTGGCTCATAGTTTGAGATTTATGGGGCAAAGGTATGCGTAAGTTTTTGCAACTGGGTTGCAAATGCGTCCTGCGACCGATTGTGTCGCTTGCGTGTCGTCATAAACTTGATGGCGGCGCGGGGCAATAGGCCGTCGCCGATGGCATGTCCGATACCAGCATTTGCAAGCACAATCCAATCCCCATCGGCAGTATTTCGATTTCTAACCACATACTGAACCATTTTATACGCCCTGCGCACGCATTCTATAAACTTAGGCTTAGTTTTCATAAATTTAGCCTTAGTTTGTATAAATTTAACCTAAGTTTTCAAGAATTAAGCCTAAATTCATAGAATACATCCGAGGCAGACAAACTTAAATGCCCACGTCCACAAATATACATCGGAGAAAGAGCGGAAGAAATCGGCAGAAAAGCGTATCTTTGCGCTATAATCCACACTTATGGAAACACTTTCCGAACTCTTTCGCGCCCACTTCGGACACGCGCCAACGCGTATAGAAGCCCTCTCGGGGGCTGGGAGCAACCGCCGATACTACCGCCTACACGGCGAGAACCAAACGGCCATCGGCGTGGTGGGAACGTCTCAGGACGAGAACAGAGCCTTTGTCTACCTCACCCAACACTTCCACGCCCAGGGCTTCGCCATGCCCGAGCTGTACGCTGTGAGTCACGACGCGATGCGCTACCTGCAGTCCGACCTCGGCACACGTTCGCTCTACGATGCGCTCTCCACGGCACGCGCTAACGACTTCGCCTACGGCGCAACGGAGGAAGCCCTGTTGGAACGCACCCTGCGCGCCTTGGCACACCTACAGGTGGAGGGCGCTAAAGGCATCGAGGCGGACCGACTTCTCACTCCACGAAGGATGGATGCACGAGCTGCGATGTTCGACCTCAATTACTTCAAATACATGTTCCTAAGGGCGCAAGACATGCCTCTTGATGAGCTGAAACTCGACGACGACATGTGGCGACTGGCCTGCGACCTCTGCGGCACGCCGTGCGACACGTTTCTGTATCGCGACTTTCAGGCGCGCAACGTGATGCTCGATGCCGCCGAGAAGCCTTGGTTCATTGACTATCAGGGTGGGAGACTGGGTCCGCTGCACTACGATGTGGCCTCGTTTCTCTACCAAGCCTCGGCGCACTATCCCGATGCGCTCCGTGCGCGCCTCGTGCGCGCCTACGTCGACGAGCTTGCTACGCTCACCGAGGTAAGCCTCGCCGAGTTCGAGCAAG
This sequence comes from Bacteroidaceae bacterium, assembly GCA_017479555.1. Classification (GTDB taxonomy): domain Bacteria; phylum Bacteroidota; class Bacteroidia; order Bacteroidales; family Bacteroidaceae; genus Alloprevotella. The sequence goes on from JAFVCB010000059.1 coordinate 28,351, forward strand.
GGTTGCAGCGGTTTGTGCTCTTGCGCACGTTGCAAGTGCTTGGGGCTTACGGTCTGCGTGGAATAGTAGAGCGCAAGACCTATTTCCTCAACTCCATTCCCGCAGCTCTCGACAATCTGCGCGCGCTCTTGGAACAAGACGTGTGCCGACCCTATCCCTATCTCACCGAGATACTGCAACGGCTCACCGAAATAGATATCAACTATGGAATACAAGGCTAATGAGCTCACCGTCCGCGTGATGAGCTTCAGCTTCAAACGCGGACTCCCCACCGACGAAAGCGGTAACGGAGGTGGCTACATCTTTGACTGTCGCAGCACCCACAATCCTGGACGCTACGAGGCTTATAAGTCGCTCACGGGGCGTGACGAGGCCGTCATTCGATTCTTGGAAGACGACGGGGAGATAACGGACTTTCTCGCCCACGTGTTCCCGTTAGTCGAACACCACACGGAGCGTTTCCTGGAGCGAGGCTTCACGCATCTGATGGTGTGCTTCGGTTGTACGGGTGGGCAGCATCGCAGCGTATACTGCGCTGAACGTACGGCACACCACTTGCGCGACAAATACGGCGTGCGCGTAGTGCTCGAACACCGCGAACAAGGCCTGCGTAGCGTGCTTGAGTAGCCAGCCGATACGACAAAGGGGCTAAGAAATCTGCGCTTCCCATGTGCGCCGTTGCGCGGTGGCAAAGATAGTCCTTTTGTCCTACATGCATTAGCCGCCATACACCTTTCTTTTTATCCAAAAAGGAGTTGCTCCGTTCTTCATCAAACGCGGGTACTCCGATTGCCATACATTCGTTTTTCGCCATGCAAATACTCACAGACGTACGTTGGGGCTTCATCGGTTGCGGTGAGGTGACCGAGCGCAAGAGTGGGCCAGCGTTCAACCTCATAGCGGGCTCGCGCATCGTGGCCGTGATGAGTCGTAAACGCGACAAAGCACGCAGCTATGCCGAGCGCCACCACATACCGCGCTACTACGACGATGCGCAACTGCTCATCGACGACCCCGACGTGAATGCCATCTACATAGCCACCCCGCCAAGCACCCATGCCACGTACGCGATTATGGCGATGAAGAGCGGAAAGCCCGTCTATGTGGAGAAACCCTTGGCTGCGAGTTACGAAGACTGTTGCCGCGTGAACCGCATAGCCGAGAAGACAGGTGTGCCTTGCTTCGTGGCCTACTATCGACGCACCTTGCCCTACTTCCAGAAAGTGAAGGAGCTGCTCGATGGGGGTGCAATAGGTCGCGTGATGGGTGTGCAAATTCGCTTCAGCGTACCTCCGCGCGACCTCGACTACAACAGTACGAACCTGCCTTGGCGCGTCATTCCCGACATTGCTGGCGGTGGCTATTTCTACGACTTAGCGCCGCACCAGATTGACCTCCTGCAACAGATGTTAGGGCCTATCACAGAGGCCGAGGGCTTCACGGCCAATCGGCGCGGGCTGTACGAGAGCGAAGATACCGTTGCAGGGTGTTTCAGGTTCGTGAGTGGGCTCACCGGCAGCGGCACATGGTGTTTCGTAGGTCACGAGAGCGCCAAAGAAGATGCCATACAGCTCACGGGCGAGAACGGCAGCCTACATTTCAGCGTGTTCAACTATCACCCCATTGTACTACACAATAGCGAGGGTCGCCAAGAGTTTCAACCCGCTAATCCGCAGTACGTTCAGCTGCCGCTGATAGAGCAAGTGGTGCAACACCTACAGGGCAAAGCCATCTGCACCTGCGACAGCGTGAGTGCCACGTCGGCCAACTGGGTGATGGATCGCATACTGGGTAAACTCTGATGCGCAAACTTTTAGTACATATCGCAATTCTGTTCCTCGCCGTGCAAATGCCCTGTGCGGCGCATGGCGCATGGTGCGTTACCACTGGAGAAGCGCAGACAGCCATGCTGCAAACGCAGACAGCCACGCGCCAAGGGCATCAGACCAAGGTGTTGCGCGACACGCTTGACACGCTGCCCGCAGATACCATCGTTCCGTGCGCCACAGACAGCTTAGCACAACCCGACTACGCAGATACGATAAAAGCCAAACGTCCCGGCTTCTTTGCCCGACTGATAGCCAGTTTCGACGATACAGACAGCGCATACGTAGAACCCAATTTCTACAACTACGCATTCATGTTGCAAAACACGAACTTCTATCAGTCCTATAACCTCAGAGCCATCAACGATGCCCATGAAGTGCAGCGCATCAGTTTGTCGCCCGCCACGACGTTTCGCCTCGGCCCATACTTCGGTTGGCGTTGGCTCTTCCTCGGTTACACATTCGACGTGGCGCGCCCGCAGCATGCAGGTAAGTCGGTGCAGTTCAACCTCTCGCTCTACAGCGCACGTATCGGAGCAGATCTGGTATACGTGAAGAACACGGGCAACTTCTATTTCAACGACATCGACGGCTTTGAGGGAGTGAATCGCAATGCCCTGCGTGGCACCTCGTTTGGCGGTCTAAGTACGTACAACCTGAGTGTGAATCTCTACTATGTATTCAATCATCGCCACTTCTCATATCCTGCCGCCTATAGCCAGAGTACGGTGCAGCGACGCAGTGCTGGTTCGTTCCTGCTCGGACTGCGATACGATCAGAGCCGATGCGATTTCAACTATAACGACCTGCCCACCGTACTCACCGACGACGAACGCCTCTTCGATGGATTCAAGGGCGCGGCCTACGACCATCGCAACTACAGTGTCAGCTTCGGCTATGCCTACAATTGGACACCGCTTCGCAACCTGCTCGTGTCAGCCTCCGTGATGCCATCACTGGGCTATCGACTTCAACGCGGCGAACATTTCGAGCTGGACCGCCAACGCGTGTGGACCAACGTAAAAAATCTGAATATCGACTTCATCAACCGCGCAGCCGTGGTGTGGAACAACGGACGGCTCTTCGTGGGCACCAGTGTGGTGAACTATCTATACAACTACCGCAGCGGAAAGTTTGGCGTGACAAATGCGCTGACCTATTTCAACATCTACGCAGGCATAAACTTCTTGCGGCGCAAGGAATATCGCACAGCGGGACAAAGCAAGTGGTAGGCAAGTGAACAGCCATCCAGCGCAACGCTGACGCTGTCGAAAAACTTTCATCTCGGCAATGCGCACATAAATGCAAGCATTCTGTTTGCATTGCTCTCGATTTTACGTATTTTTGCCCCAATCCTAACCTATTAGAGCAGATATGACAAGCGGAAACACTCTTCTCAGGCGCAACGACCCACAATACAGGCACTCCATCATCACGCATGCCATCAGCCAATTTCATCAGAAAGGCATCAAGGGCGTGACGATGAGTCAAATTTCCGAAGACCTACGTATCAGCAAACGTACGCTATACGAAATCTACGACAGTAAAGAGGCATTGCTGTTGGACTGCCTCAAGGAGAAGCAGCGCGTACGTCGCGAGCTGATGGAAACACATATCGCGCAAACCAACAACGTGCTCGAAGCTATTCTCAAGATTTTCCGCATGCAACTCGACGAGAGTCACCATATCAATCCCGTTTTCATCGAACAGCTGCAGAGCTACAAGGCAGCACGGAATTTCTTCATCGAACTGCACGAGAAACAGCGTGAGGAGGCCGTGGCTTTTCTCAACAAGGGCATCGAGGAGGGTGTGTTTCATGAGCAAGCCAACTTTGAAATCATCTACGACATGTGTGCCGCAATCGTAGAAAACATATTCAGCCTCAAACTGCTCGACCGCCTACCTACGCAGGAGGTGTTCAAGGCTACTATGCTCTGCTACATACGAGGGTTTACCACACCAAAAGGGCAGCAAATCATAGATAGCTGGTTGCAAAAAGTGGAGTAACTTATACCATATTCATATATACACACTATGAAAAAACGTATTCTCAGAAGCGCATTCCTGATAGGCGCATGGCTCATAGCCCTTTGGCCAACGCTCGTGCTGGCTCAGCCCATCAAGAACGCGCAAGCCGTGGGTGACCACACCGTAAGGCTCACCTACCAAGACGGACGCACACTCATCCTGGATTTCTACGGTCCCAACGTGCTGCGTTTGTTCTCCGACCCAGCTGGAGGCGAGCTGCTTCGTCTGCCACAGGCCGACCCACCAGCTAATATGTTGGTAGCACAACCGCGCAAGGATGTCGCACAAGTCGATGTGGAAGACATAGGCACCGCATTTGCCATCACCACAAGCGACGTACGCCTTACGTTCAACAAACAGCGTGGTCTGCTCTCAGCCACCGACCAGCGCAACGGACGCACCGTGTTGCAGGAAGTACAGCCCGCGGAGTTCGGCGAGAACAAAGTGACCCTGCGTTTCGCACTCTCCGAGAGCGAATATCCCTATGGCGGTGGCGTACAGAACGGACGCTTCTCGCATCGCGGGCAGAGCATTGCCATAGAAAATACCAACAACTGGGTGGACGGCGGCGTGGCTTCGCCCACTCCTTTCTATTGGACTACGGCAGGCTACGCCTTTATGTGGCACACGTTCAAGGCGGGTCGCTACGACTTCGGAGCAACCACCGCAGGTGTGACAGAGCTTTCGCACAACGAAGCGTACCTCGACGTATTCCTCATGTTCGACGAAACACCCGTGGCGCTCCTCAACGATTTCTATCAGCTCACAGGTCATCCCGTGCTGCTGCCTAAGTTTGGTTTCTACGAAGGCCATCTCAACGCCTACAATCGCGACTACTGGACGCGTGCAGAGCAGAATGGATTTATGGCCTACGAAGATGGCTATCGCTACAATGAGAGTCAGAGCGACAACGGAGGCATCCGCGAGTCGCTCAACGGCGAAATACCTGGCGGCTATCAATTCTCGGCTCGCGCAGCTATCGATCGCTATCTCAACGCAGACATGCCGCTCGGTTGGTTCTTACCTAACGATGGCTACGGTGCTGGATACGGACAGACTAACACGCTTGAGGGAAATATCGAGAACTTGCGTCAGTTCGGAGAATATGCCCACAGCAAAGGCGTTGAGATAGGACTCTGGACACAGAGCGACCTGCATCCCAAAGAGGGCATCGAACCCCTTTTGCAGCGCGACATCATCGGTGAAGTAGGCACAGCAGGTGTGCGTGTACTCAAGACCGACGTGGCGTGGGTCGGAGCAGGCTACAGCTTTGGCCTCAATGGAGTGGCTGACGTTGGCGAGGTCATGCCGCGCTACGGCAACGATGCGCGCCCCTTCATCATCTCTCTTGATGGATGGGCAGGCACACAACGCTATGCCGGTATATGGACTGGCGACCAGACGGGTGGTGACTGGGAATATATTCGTTACCACATCCCCACTTTCATAGGCGCAGGACTGAGTGGTCAGCCCAATATCACCAACGACGTAGACGGCATATTTGGCGGAAAGAACGTGCCTGTCAATATCCGCGAGTACCAGTGGAAAACATTCACACCCATGGAACTCAATATGGATGGCTGGGGATCTAATCCCAAGTACCCACAAGTGCTCGGCGAACCCGCAGCAAGCTTCAACCGCACCTATCTCAAGCTCAAGTCAGCCCTTTTGCCCTACACCTACAGTATAGCTCGCGCCGCAGTGGATGGTAAACCCATCATTCGCGCCATGTTCCTCGACTATCCCAATGCATACACTTACGGCAAGCAGACCCAATATCAATATATGTATGGCCCATACCTGCTCGTCGCTCCTGTGTACAAGAACACCGCTGCTGATGCGCTGGGCAACGATATTCGTAACGGCATTTATCTGCCCGAAGGTCGGTGGACAGACATCTATACGGGCGAAACTTATGTGGGCGGTCGCATTCTCAATACATTTGATGCGCCGCTGTGGAAGCTCCCCGTACTCGTCACTGCAGACGCTATCATCCCGATGACGCGCCCACACAATACACCGGCACAAGCACCTAACGATTATCGCAAGTACGTCATCTACGCACTGCAAGGCACGCAGTTCACCGAGTACGACGATGATGGCCGCACACAAGCCTACCTCCGTGGTAGTCACACAGCCACCAACGTAAGTACATGCGTCACAGGCAATGGTACGCTCACGGTAGAAATCGCTCCCACCGTGGGTGCGTTCCAAGGGTTTGAGCCAAAGAAGCAGACCGACATCGTTGTCAATGTGGGTGCAGCACCTCGCAGCGTCAAGGCTACGATAGGGAAGAAGAAAGTCAAGCTCCGTCAGCTCACTCGCGAGCAGTTAGAGCAAGCCACACAGGGCTGGGCTTTCAGCGAGGACGAGCCACAACTGACCATGTTTATGTCAGAGGGAGAGCCATCGCCCATCGAGGGACTGCACACCAATCCGCGCATTCTCATCAAGCTACCCCAGACCGACGTGACTGCCAACGCCGTACGCGTAAACATTGAGGGTTTCACCCCCTTAGCCCTCAGTGTACCCTCCACAGACTATCTGCCCGAGACATTGCCCGCTCCCTCAGTCACGATGAAGGAGATTGGTGCTTACTCCGTCACACCTCAGTGGCAATCCGTTGCAGGCGCTAAGTACTACGAGATAGCCCACGATGGCATCGTTGAGAGCACTATCCGCACCAAGCAGTTCACGCTCGAAGACCTCACGCCCGAGAGTCCCTTTACATTCAGCATACGCGCCGTGGGCAACGAGGCTGTTTCGCCCTGGACCATCGTAGAAGTCACCACGGCTGCCGATCCGCTCAAGTGGGCTGTGAATGGCGTAACAGGCATCACCACGTTCAAGAACCAAGGTGGGCAGGAGATAGCTAAACTCTTTGACCGCGACGAGAAAACAATGTGGCATAGCGACTGGAGTACCCACGATGCCACAGGCGGTGACCTGACTATCGACCTGCACAGTGTGAACGAGTTAGCCTCGCTCGTATACCTGCCTCGCGAGGATGGTGGAAATGGTATCATCACACGCGGTACGTACAGCATCAGTAGCGACAAACTCGTATGGAGTACGCCCGTGGCATTCACCTGGGCACGCGACAGCGAGCAGAAAGTAATCACCTTCGCCGACAGCCTCACTGCGCGCTACATCCGACTGCACATCGACGAGTCAGTAGGCGGCTTTGCCAGCGGACGTGAACTATACGTCTTCCGCAGAGAAGGGACAGAGGGAATACTCCAAGGCGACATCAATCGCGACAAGCGCATAGACGAGAACGACCTCACCAGTTATATGAACTACACAGGTTTGCGTCGTGGAGACGGAGACTTTGAGTACGTCAGCATAGGTGACATCAACGCCAACGGCCTCATTGACGCGTACGACATCAGTGTGGTAACTACGCAGCTCGATGGCGGTGTGCGCGAGAGCAACGACCATGTAGCGGGTAAGCTCGTGTTGCAGAGCGACAAGGCTCAGTTTGCTGCAGGCGACGAGGTACGCATCACGGTGAGCGGCACAGACTTGCACTACGTCAATGGCCTCAGCTTTGCGCTGCCCTATGATGCTTCGCTCTTAGAATATACGGGTCTGGAACTCGTCGGTATGAAGAACATGGTGAACCTCACCAATGACCGTCTCCACACCAATGGTACGAAAGCGCTCTATCCCACGTTTGTGAATCGCGGCAACGACTTCTTGCTCGACGAGGGCAATCAGACGCTCTTTGTCATTAAGTTCCGCGCCAAGAAGGCTGGCTCTTTCAACTTCCAAGCACAAGACGGCTTACTCATCGACCGCAACCTTGGAACAGCCAATCCATTCTAAGCGATAGCACAGCGTGCATCGCTGACCCACCACTACCAAGAACAGGAGGATGTGTCCCACACGACGCATCCTCCTATTTTTTCTTAGGCAACCCCAAAAGGGGCAGAAGTCCTACACTATAAGTTCAAGGCCAAGCGTAAGCCCACGTAAGTGATAATTTACTTGGCGATGATCACGGGCAGACCCAGTATCGTGCCGCCCACCGTGCCTTGCTGCTTGGGTGGCTCTGGCGTTGCGGGCTGCTGTCTGCTGGGCTGCGCGGGTGTGGTGCTTGTTGGTGTGCTGACCTTGCGCGCGATGAGCCACTCGTCGTCGATACAGATTTCAAAGATGGTTGCGGTGAGGTTACGATAGTCGTAGTAGGTATTGAGCCCCTGGGCGGTATTGAGCACGTGGAATGTGCCTGCTACGGCGTTGGGGCGTGGCATCGTGACGCTCCACGAGTTATATTGCAAGTGCTTGCTGCTGTTCACTCCCGTGCCTTGTAGGTCGAAGAGGCGACGAGCAGACTCACCGACAATCGTGAGCTTGTAGCGCGGCTTGTCGTATACGTCGCGCACATCCCACGTGCCGTTCATCAAGCGTTGCGCCTCGGTCTGCGTGAGTGGCGTGGTTTGAATAACGGGACGCTGAGGCTCTGGTGTGATGGACGCCGCCTGATTCTGTGGCTCGTCGTCGGCCACCTCGGCCACTTCGGGTGCAGGCGCGTTCAAATCGGGTAGGGGACTGACGCGACTCGCTTCGTACGCCCCGTCTTGCGTTCCATCGAACGTGGGTGAGAGTTCCAACATCCATTTCGTTGCAGAGAGATTGCGATAGTTTGCCTCAATCACGGCTGGCATGCTCTTGTCCTTAGGTTGCGAGAGGACGAACTTGCCGCGACTGCACGTGCTCTTGGTCAGGGGCTTTATCTCCCAGTGGTTCCACTCGGTGACGAAGCGCTCGTTGCTCTGTCTGTTGAGCCAGTGCAGCGTGACATGTCGTCCATGCGCATCGTCGCCGACGACGATACGTTCTACGTTGTAGCGATAGTGCGGGTCGGGCTCGCAAACGTATTCACCTGGAATATACTTTTCCAAGTTCGCGTAGGTGATGGTTTGCGCCAAGCTAACTGTGGACAGCAGCACGGCGGCCAATAGGGTGAGCTTGCGAAAGGTTGTCATATACATAGGTTAATTTTTTTAGATGAGCTCCAGCGATTTGAACACGGTAGGCTTCGCATCACCATGCTGTTATGTGCGCATGATGGCATGCTAAGTCTGTCCTGCACGTATCGCTTTGCGGACACCCGCGCTTTTGGAGGGAGCGTAGGGGGTTGTAGGGCAAAAAAACAACGTAGCACGCCTGTTCAGTGGTGTGCTAAACAGTCGTGCTACGTGGATGAGGGGAGTTACTCACTCAGTGCGAGGCGGATACCAATTGTTCCAACGGCCCAATTTTCTGTTTCAGAATTGCGTTGAGTTACACGACAGTGAGTTGCATCTAACTCGCTGTGTACAGAACCGCCACGCAGTACACGAGATTTCGTATGATTTGCACCTGTAGGTCCACTGGGGTCGTTCTTTAAGGAACGGCCATAGTAGTCCTCTGAGTACCAGTCGTTGCACCACTCGTAAGCGTTACCACTCATGTCGTATATGCCGAGTTCGTTGGGGGCTTTGGTTGCCACGGGTTGCAACTCAGTAGTATTTCCTTTCCACCAAGCCACGTCGTTGATGTTGTTCGAACCGCTATATGCAAAACCTTTGCTCTTCACACCTCCACGTGCAGCAAATTCCCATTCTGCTTCGGTGGGCAAACGGAAGATTTTGCCAGTGAGTTCATTGAGTTTTTTGATGAACTCTAAAGCACGGACGTGGCTGATAGTCGCCGCTGGTAGCGAACCATTCTCGCGACTTAAATTCTTACCCATGACGGCTTTATATAAGTCTTCGGTCACCTCGGTCTGGCTTATGCTGAAGGTAGAAATGCTCACCTCGTGAACAGGCTTTTCGTCCTCGAGGCCATCTTCCGAACCCATCAGGAACGTGCCGCCCTCGACTTTAACCATTTTGAAGGTTATGCCATTTACGGTATAGTCTGTTGTCTCTACGCGACTGTCTTTACCCGAGTCGTCATCGTCGCCGCCGCACGATGCGAAACCTATAGGCAGCAGGGCTATCAGCGCACTGGCTGCAAGGGTACGAATGTTTGTCATAGTTTGCTATGCGTTTTTATTGAGTTTTGTATAATTTTGCTCTAAGCTGTTTGGACTTGTTTGAAGAGTTTGCGGCAAAGGTATAAATTCTTGGCTATTACAGCAAAGAAAAAAGCCTATTCTCTTCATAGCGAGCGTTTACGGGGCTACTTTCAGTCGGTAGATTTGTTCCACTGCGCCTTGAGGTACTTGGGCATATCGCTATACTTGATGCCCACAAGCAGCGTCTCCGTCTTCTGCAGCGCAGCAAAGCAGACGAACATCAGCAGAGGCCCGAATACGTAGTCCGACCAGCTACCCACGTGATGCGACACCAAATATACGAGCAACACGATGCTCACTGCCGCTTCAATCCATGCGGTGCACATGCCCGGTGTGTAGAAATGCTTGGTACGAAACAGGCGAATGCCCATCGTATGCACAAACCCCTCAATCAGACCAAAGGTGACGACAGTCATAGTCAGCAGCGGCACGTCGTGATAAACAAACGGCACAATCGTCAGTAGGAGCAAGAATATGCCAGCTTGTATACGACTCGCGCGTTTGGTCTCCTCGCTCACTTCTACATGGATTAGCTTAGAAATCAGGTCGGTAAATCCACCGGGGTAGTGGCCTTCTTCCCATTCGTGAAACACGAAGATCAAGGCATCAAAGACCAACCATTTTTGCACAAAACTGAGATGGTCCAGCATAGCTGCGTAGACAATGAACAGAAGTGCCAATACGGTGTACACTTCCAAGGCATAATGTTTGAAAAACTTGCACATAAGAAATACGGTATTATTAGGTTTGACACTGCAAAAGTACTACGCATCATATCCCTGTTTGTGAACAAAAACGCAACTTAAAGGTGCAAATCCTACGAAGTGCGTATCTTTGCGGTGTTTCAACAAATCTGCTATGTCGCACGACCATATTCGCCACATCGACCTCGCTGAGATACGCCAGTCGCTCCCTACCGAGCGAGGCAATATCGCCCGCGAGCGCTTTGCCCTCGTGATGGACTCCACACCCATCTTGGCGCAACGCATGTTCCATCAGCCCATGCGACTGAAAGAATGGCGTATGCTGCACGTCCTCGAGGGACATGCTGACTACATCATCAATCTGCTGCCGCAGCGCATCCATGCGGGGCAGTTCATCTTCCTACCTCGAGAATGCTTGGTAGAGGTGGCAAGCGTCAGCACAGACTTTGCGCTACACGTCTTGGCCGTTGGCGAGAGCAACGAGCTCCCTATAGAACTGTCGGCATTGCCCACACAGCCTTTCATCCTCCCACTCACGGCGGACGACGACAGGCTCTGCGCCACCTACTTCGCCCTGCTCGCCGACCTCCTTTCCCAACCCGAACTTTCCGACATGGCCGTGTTTCACCTCGCACAGTCCCTGCTCTCGCAGATGTACACTCGCAGTCGTCAGACCATCGCACAGACAGCCACGCCGCACCTCACCTCCGCCGAACGATTAGCCCAACAATTCGTCGCTCTCCTCTACGAACACGGCACGCGAGAGCGCAGCATCCCTTTCTATGCCGAACGCCTGCACGTCACGCCCAATCATCTGAGCAACGTCATTCGTCGGCAAACTGGCGAGACCGTGATGCAATGGCTCGCACGTACTACCATCACCGAGGCCAAAGTACTCTTGCGCCATAGCGACCTGCGTATCTACGAAATAGCCCAACGCCTCAACTTCCTCGAACCCACGGCTTTCAACCGTTACTTCAAGGCGCAAACTGGTCAAACACCGCTTGCCTATCGACAGACCACGTAGCCACATCGCGCTACGTTGGGTGTCTTCGGTGTTGTGTCCAATGCTCTTCGTTCTACTTCTGTTCTATACGATTTTGTGACCTATCATTTTGATTATCGCTCGACTTCTTGCGTTTTTGTCTCAGATACTCTTCGTCCTACTTCCTATGACAAACAATGCGCTTAAATGCGCATATTTTTCGCCATCCTCCTCATTTTGTTCGCCCACAAATGTATTTTATAAACTTAACCTCAATTCTTATAAACTTAGCCTAAGTTTTCATAAATTCAACCTAAGTTTGTATAAACTTAACCTAAATTTATAATATTAAAGGGATGCACACAGACCTTTCTTCCAATATGTTTGAAAATATCGCAGTGTGTATGATGATGTGTGCGGGTTACCCACGGGTTTAGTTCCTTTCTTTCTCTTCAATCCTGCCTAAGTTTTCCCGCCCAATACAAGCCCCAACGGGCGGCAGACTAATGTATAAACCAACGCGAAAAGCAAACCGCTTCTTAAACCACAAACCATTGCGCCCGCCAATTTCTCTATCTGTCCCTTAATCCTTTTGCGGTTCGCTAAATAACCATGCTCCTTTTCACGCTGACCAATCATATAGAAGAAGCGGGAGACTCTCTGCGATGTGCGCATGAGAGACTCCCGCTTGGGATTGTTGGCAGCGCGTGTGGCTGCCTATGGGTTTGCTATTTGCAAATAGCTTCGTAGGCTGCGGCATCGAGCAGTGCGTCGAGCTCGGCATTGTCGCTCAGGCGTACTTTGATAATCCAGTTCTCGAAAGCATCCTTGTTGATGAGCTCAGGCTCGTCTTCGAGCGCTTCGTTGACTTCTACAACTTCGCCGCTGACGGGGCTGATGAGGTCGCTGGCTGCCTTCACGCTCTCAACTGCGCCGAAATCTTCGCCTGCACTCACTTCGTCGCCCTCTTCGGGCATGTCCACATAGACTACGCTGCCAAGCTGACCTTGTGCATAGTCGGTGATGCCGATGTAACCAAATTCGCCTTCAACGCGAACAAACTCGTGGCTCTCTGCATAGTAGAGGCCGTCAATTACTTTTGCCATAGTGTTTATTAGGGGTGTTATTTTTTATAGGATTTCTGATAGAAACGTTTCTTGCAAACGATGCCTTTGCGGGCTTTGCCATGAATCATCACACAAACTTCGGTGTCGAGCTTGCTGTGAGCAAAGTCTACGAGAGCCATGCAGACACTCTTGCCCGTACAGATGCTCTTGTAGCCCGTGGTGACGTAGCCTATCTCTTGTCCATCGAGGGTGCATACAGTATAGCCGTGGCGGGGTATGCCCTTGTCTTGGAGTTCGATGCCGACAATCTTTTTGGAGATGCCGTTGGCTTTCTGCTCTGCGCAGGCTTCCTTACCGATAAATTCGGGCTTGTCGAGTTTGACGAACATGCTCAGTGCTGCCATGACGGGCGAAATCTCGTCGGTGAGTTCGTCACCGTAGAGAGGCAGACCGACCTCGAAGCGCAGCGTGTCGCGACAGCCAAGTCCGCAGGGCTGTACGCCAGCTGCGATGAGTTTGTCCCACGCGGCTTGTATGTAGCTGTGCGAGCCGTAGACTTCAAAACCGTCTTCGCCCGTATAGCCTGTGCGCGACACGATGATGGTCTCGCCCGCTACGTCGATGGTCTTGAAGGTGTAGAAAGCCAACTCAGCGCACTCCAGTCCCAACACGGGTTGCATCAGGGCTTCAGCCTCAGGGCCTTGTATGGCTAACTGACCGTAGCTGTCGCTCTGGTTGTCGGCTACGCAGTCGAAGCCTTTGATGTTTTCTTGTATCCAAGCATTGTCCTTGTCGATGTTGGCTGCGTTGATGACGAGCAGGAAGTCGTTCTCGCCCATCTTGTAGACCAGTAGGTCGTCCACCGTACCGCCGTGGGGGTAGAGCATCATGCCGTAGAAAATCTTTCCGACTTCGGCACCCGCTACGTCGCCCGTGAAGATGTGTTGTACGAAGCGTTCGGCCTCGGGACCCGTCACGCGAACCTCACCCATGTGGCTCACGTCGAATACGCCAACGTGTTGGCGCACCGCGTTATGCTCCGTGGTGATGTCTTTATACTGTAGCGGCATATCAAAACCGCCGAATGGCACCATCATAGCGCCCAACTGGATATGTCTGTCGTGCAGACACGTCACTTTTGTTTCTGACATAGTATTAGTTTAGGTAGGAATGTTTTGTTAGAATATGCGTAGATAGTCTTCCCTTGTTGGAGACAGCGCAAAGATACGTTTTTTTAGAGAATAGGCTTATTTTTCCTTGCCAAATCCACGAAACACTCGCTTTGGCTCAGTCTAATGAGCTTTGCAGCTGTGTGTTTGCACACGGCGCGCGAGAGCCATTGCGCGTCGCAGTAGTTTTTACTGCTTACTGGCTAAGAATTGCTGTAGGGCTTCTTCGCTCAGACCTCTGATGACCTGATGGAGCTGGCATTCGCGGGCGCGTTGCTGCAGTTGGCTCGGCGTGAACGGGATGCCCGTGAATGCATCGTTGAACGCTTGTTGGGCTGGACGGAGCTCAAAGTAGTCGCCCTTGAGCAAAACCTTGCTGATGGTCGAACCCGTGAGGGTGAAGTAGAGTTCTATGGTGCCGCAGCCCTCAATGCGTCCGCAAATCGATTCGTCAGCCGACTGAATGTGTCCGAAGAGATAGGCGGGGTCGCGATAGGTCTTTTCAATCTCTTCAATGGCTTGCACATCCTGCTCGTTGAGAGCCACACTGCGGTTGGTGAGTAGGGCATTGAGCTTGAGACGCAGTTGTGCCGTGCCGTACGATACGTATTCTTTGATGAGTCCTATGCGGCTACGTACGCTCTGCACGCCTTTGGCTTTGAGCTTCTCGGGTGCGGGACGCAGAGCGCGCTGCATGGCTTCCATATTGGTGTCGTAGAGCATGGTGCCGTGTACGATGTTGCGGTTGGGGAAGTGATAGAATGCGTTGCCACACACTTTCCCACCGTTCTCGAGTACGATGTCGTTGCGTCCTGTAGCCGATGCTGGCGCGCCAACAGCGGTGAGTGCGGCGGCTACGGCCTCGGCATAGGCGCGAAACACGCTCTCTACGTCGCCTGAGCCTGTGACCAAGCTCCACATGATGTTGCGGTCGTCGGCAAAGATGGCACCTCCTCCGCTCTTGCGGCGTACGATGTCGATGCCCTCAGCAGCACAATAGTCGAGGTCGAACTCTTGGTGCGCTATTTGGTGGCGTCCCATCACAACGGTGGGAGGGAGTATCCACGAGAATACATAATTGTCTTCGGGAAGATGTTGCGCCACATACTCTTCTGCTGCGAGATAGAAGGTGGCGGTGCGATGCGCGGCGCTCTCGGGGAAGCGCACCTCGCAGGCTGGAAACATGGTGTTCATAGTGTTGAAGGAGTTAGGATGAGTGGATATCTTGTGGCAGCCTATGCTTTACTGCTTATGCATATAGTCTGCCTGTTATGCGTAGAAGTTCGGTTCTGCGGCGGCTCGTCTCAATACGGAGCGGACAAAATCCATTACCTATATATTATATATATGGTATAAACCGCAATAGGATGGGTTTTTTTAGATATAGTCTTCCAAGGTTTGGTTGATGTAGTCCATAAAAGGTTTGGCCACACGACAAGCCTCGCCGACGTGTTCGAGCCAGTCGGATGACAATACTTTGTCGTCGCTGAGCGGCATCTGTACGCAGTAGGCTCGAGGACGTATCAGCTCGGGGTGGGGAAAGTCTTTGGGAAATCCTTTAGGCACAGTCTTGAGACAGTCCATGCCTATTTCTTGGCCAAAAAGCGCTTGAAAGCGTGCGTCTTCAACTATGCGGAGCAGCAGCTGTGGGTTGGCCACGATGTCGTTGCGTATGGCTGTGAGTGCATCGGTCGGATGCCAATAATTGCCACAAGCTATCATAGACGCGCCAGGCTCTATATGGTAGTAGTAGCCCATGGTGAAGGCTTTCGTACCGTGGGTATTGATGAATGTACCGAAGTGTCGTTTGTAGGGTGATTTGTCGGCAGAGAAGCGCGTGTCTCTGTAGAAACGGTATGTGGTGCTTCGGGCTTCGATGCCTGCCACCTCCGCATCGAATGTTGCGATATCGTCTATGAGTTCTTGTGCCATATCGTGGAATATGGCTTGTGCCTCGTCGAACACAGCGCGATGAGCCTTGAACCAAGGACGATTGTTGTTTAGCTTGATGTCGCGTAGGAATTGAAGCACTTTGCGACGGGCAGAGATGGTGGTCATGGAGCGAAGAGGTTGAAAGTGAAGGGGAGGCTGACTTGTTAAATGAGGTGTATATAAGACTTGTGCTGTTTTAGTCTTCTTTCCAGAAAGCGGGGACAAACGGCAGAAGGATAGCGAAGATCTCTAAACGTCCGATGAGCATCAGTATGCTCGAGAGCCAAAGTCCCGCGTCGGGCAGCACAGCTAACGAGCCTGTCGCTCCTATCTGATGGCCTATGGCAGCTCCCACATTGCCCAGCATGGAAGCGGCTACGCCGAGGGCATCAAGTGGAGCAAGTCCCATAGCTAAGAAGCAGAGCGTAGCAGCGACGAGCAGCACCGTGTAGGCCACAAAGAAAGCAAACATCGTGCGCAGAATGTCTGTGGCTGCCGTACTGCCTGCTATACGTACGGGCAATACGGCGCGGGGATGGAGGATGTGGCGAAACTCACCTATCATCACCTTGAGGGCGGTCAACACACGTACACACTTGATGCCGCCACCCGTGCTGCCCGCCATTGGGCCAAAGATGCCGATGAAGAAGATGAATACCCACACAAATGGCGTGTAGCGGGTCATATAGTCGGCGGTGATGAATCCCGTGGTGCTTTGCATAGATACCGTTGTGAACAAGGCCGTGCGCAGGCTCTCGAATACATTGTTGCCGCGCACTACATCGCAGCCGAACATCACGACGACTACGACACAAAGCATGATAAGCATCAGCCGCAGTTCGTCGCTGTGGCGGAGGTCGCTGAGCCTACGTTTCATCAGTGTGGTATAGATGAGCGTGAAGTTCACACCTGCTAAGAACATAAAGACCACCGCAGTGAGTTCTATGGCTGGGCTATGGTAGTAGGCAAAACTGTCTTGGTGTGTCGAGAAACCTCCGCTGGCAATGGTACTCATGGCATGGTTCACGGCATCGAAGAGAGGCATGCCCGCCAGCATGTAGCCGCCGAAACAAAGGAAGGTCAGCGTGAGGTAGATACCCCATATCCAGCGTGCAGTGGTGGAGACGCGCGGATGGAGCTTACCAATCTTGAGGCCCGTACTCTCTGCCGCAAAGAGTTTCACCGACCCTCCGCTGATAGAAGGCAACAGGGCTACGGTGAAGAAGATGATGCCCAAGCCACCGAGCCAGTGCATGAGTGAGCGCCAAAAAAGTAGGCTGTGGGGCATCGTGTCGAGCGAAGTAAGGGCGGTAGCGCCTGTAGTGGTGAAGCCCGAAGTGGCCTCAAAAACAGCCACGGCCAAGCGCGGATGCTCGCAGTAGAAGAGGAAAGGCAGAGCACCTATCAAGCTGAACATCACCCACGTCAGGGCGACACTCAGATAGCCGTCGCGGCGCGTAATCTTGCGCGGAGCTCCCTTGGCATAGTAGAGCAGTGCGCAGCCTATCACGAGACTGACGATAGCCGTGAGAATGAAGGGGAGCAACGTGCCTTCGACGTATATAACGCCCACAGCTAAGGCCAAAAGCAAGAGCAGCGTTTCGAGAAACGCCATCGAACTCAGTATGCGGGCTATGATGCGCAGGTTAATCATCCTAATTGAAATAACGTTCTAACTTAGAGAGCGTATTTTGCAGACAGAAAGCCACCACCGTGTCGCCAGGTAGGATTTGTGTGCGACCATTGATGAGAATGCCTCGTCCGTTGCGAACGATGCCTCCGAGGTTGACGGTGGCAGGCAGTCCGAGTTCCATCACAGGTTTGCGCGTGACGCGAGCCTGTTCGCTCACGGGTATCTCGCACACATCGGCATTGGCCACGGTGAGGCTCTTCACCGTCGTGAGGTCGGCGCGGAGCATCATGCGATAGATATGGCTGGCCGCAATGCTCTTCTTATTTATGATTGTACCGATGTCGAAGTTCTCAGCCAAACTCACGTAGTCCGTGTTCTCCACGATGGCCACCGTCTTGCGCACACCGTGCTTCTTGGCATTCAGACAGGCCAAAATATTCTTTTCGCTGTTGTCGGTCAAGGCGGCAAATGCGTCCACGCGGTCGATGTTTTCGTCTTCGAGCAAATCGATGTCGGTGGCATCGCCGTGCAGTACCATACAGTTGGGATTGCTGATGAGCGAAGAAAGGCGGCGGCAACGCTCCATGTTTTTCTCAATCACTTTGACTTGTATGTGGTCGGGCAATCTATTGACCATCTGCACCGTGGTATCGCTTCCACCCATCACGATGAGTTTCTTCACGTCGGGATAGCCCTCCTTGCCAGCCAACTGACGGATGTCGGGAATATATTGCGGGGTAGTCATGAAGAAAACAATGTCGCGTGGCATGACGAAGTCCTCGCCGTGGGGTATCACCGTGTCGTCGCCACGTTTGATGGCCACGATATGAAACGGCGCGTCTGGGCCACAGAGCTCGCGCAGCGGTTTGTGTTCGTCCACGATGGGAGCTGCCTCGCGCACCTTCACGCCGAGCATCACCAGTGCGCCGTTGCCTACTTCCCAGTACTGACGTATCCAACTGCGCTTGATGCTTCCCGCTATTTCCTTGGCTGCAAGGAGTTCGGGATAGATGATACTCTGCACGCCAATCTCCTTGAAAAAAGCGGCTTGCTCCTCATGCGTGAACTCATCGTTGTCCACTCTGGCCACGGTCTTCTTCGCGCCGAGTTTACGCGCCAGGATGCAGCAAGTGATGTTGTGCGCCTCGTCGGGCGTGACAGCCACAAAGAGGTCGGCACGCCCAGCTTCCGCTTCCTTGAGCGTGGTGAGCGCCATGGGATTGCCTGCTAAAGTCTTGAGGTCGAAGGTGACAGAGAGAGATGCCACACGCTCCTCCTGTTCGTCAATGAGCGTGATGTCGTGTCGTTCGCGTGCTAAGAGCTTGGCCAAATGTAGTCCTACGGCTCCTGCTCCTGCAATGATGATTTTCATAGTGCGAAAAGAGGGATAAATGCTTCTGTGGCTGCTGAAGCCTTTGGTCGGCATTAGGGATTAAGCGCGGGGATACTCTCGGGACAGTGTCAGCACTTAGCAAAAGGTGCAACGTGTCCCTGCGCTGTTCGTGCTATTGCAATAGGGTGTGTATGGTCTTGGTGATACTCTCGGCATCGAGCCCCGTGAGCTTGCGCTCCTCAGCCACAGTGCCGTGTTCGACAAATCGGTCGGGCAGTCCCAAACGTACGATGCGAGGGGTATATCCGTGGTCGCAAAGGTATTCCATCACCGCGCTACCCATGCCGCCCATGCGTTGCCCGTCCTCGATGGTAAGGACACGCGTGAAGCCTTGTCCTATCTCTTGGAGCATGGCTTCGTCAAGCGGTTTGAGGAATCGCAGGTCGTAGTGTGCGATGGCATCCTTGAGGTTGTGCTGCGCTTCGTAGTTCGCAATGGCTTGAGCCACATCGTAGCCGATAGGACCGAGAGTGACCACAGCTAAGCGATTGCCCACTTTGAGTTTACGCCCCTTGCCCACGGGTATCTCTTCGAGTTTGCAGTGCCACTGTGGGTTGTGGCCACGGCCACGCGGATAGCGTATAACGAAAGTACCCTTATCGGGTAGCTGTGCGGTGTACATCAGTCGGCGCAATTCCTCCTCGTCCATCGGTGAAGCGATGGTGAGGTTGGGTACTGGGCGTAACGCGCAAAGGTCGAACGCACCGTGATGAGTAGGGCCATCCGAACCCACCAAACCCGCACGGTCGAAGCAGAACACGACGGGCAGATTGAGTATTGCAGCATCGTGAATGATGTTGTCGTAAGCGCGTTGGGCAAATGCAGAATAGATGTTGCAGAAGGGCTGCATGCCTTCCTTGGCCAATCCAGCAGCAAATGTGGCGGCGTGTCCCTCGGCGATACCTACGTCGAAGGTGCGCGAGGGCATTTCTTTCATCATCAGATTGAGGCTACAGCCAGTTGGCATCGCAGGGGTGATACCTACGATGCGTGGGTTCTTGCGTGCCAACTCTAATATGGTTTCGCCAAAAACGTCTTGAAACCGTGGTGCTTGCGGTTGTTTTCCCTTATCGTCAATACGCTCGCCGCTCTCCACATCGAAGCGTCCTGGAGCGTGCCATACGGTGGCATCTTGCTCAGCAGGCTCGTAGCCTTTTCCCTTGATGGTGTGAATGTGCAGCAGTTTGGGGCCTTGCATATCCTTGATGATGCGTAAAACACGTACCAACTCGACCACATCGTGACCGTCTGTAGGGCCAAAATAGCGTATATCCATGCCCTCAAAGATATTGCGCTGGCGCGTGATGAGGGCTTTCATCGCGTTGTTGAAGCGCAATATGGCGCGTCGACGCTTGTCGTTGAGTAGTCCCCAACGGGTAAACATCTTTGTGGTCTTCGCGCGTACATTATTATATGTACCCCCCGTGTGCAGATGCATCAAGTATTGCTTCATTCCACCTACACTGCGGTCAATGCTCATGTTGTTGTCGTTGAGAATGATGAGCATATTGTTGGGACTCTCACTGGCATTGTTAATGCCTTCAAAGGCCAGTCCGCCGCTCAGTGCGCCGTCGCCGATGATGGCTACGATATGCCTATCGGCCTCCTTCTTTTGCGCGGCAGCGACGCTCATGCCTAAGGCGGCACTGATAGAGTTGCTGGCGTGTCCGCAAGTGAACGTGTCGTATTCGCTTTCGAGTGGGGTGGGGAAGGGACGCAGTCCGCCAAGTTTGCGATTGGTGCTGAAAGCCTCGCGTCGTCCCGTAAGAATTTTGTGTCCGTAAGCTTGATGCCCTACGTCCCATACCAGTCGGTCGTAGGGCGTATTGAAGACATAGTGAAGTGCTACGGTGAGTTCCACTACGCCAAGGCTCGAAGCTAAATGCCCCGGATTGGAAGCCAACTCGCTGAGAATGAAGCTTCGCAACTCCTTACACACATCGGGAAGAGCTTCAATAGGCAGACGACGAAGGTCATCGGGGAATTCTATCTTGCTGAGGTAGTTATAGTCCATGTGTTTCTGCTAATCACAGAGAACGACTTGCCGATGCTCTGGGCGGATCAAGCCTTTTTCTGCGTAGCAAAAATAATAAGATATTGACGTTAGAGCGTGCTTTTCGCCCATATTTCGCGTTTTTAGCCACTTTGCGCCGCTCAAACGCGTGCTATTAGGTACGGAAATTGTACATTTGCAGCGTAAACACATCGCTTTCTGCGTAGTTGAATACCCTATTTAACACGAATGATTGATATGGGTTTAACTCCTTTTATACTCCAAGTTATGTCCTTTCGTCTACGTTTGCTCTCACTCTGTCTCGCCACGCTATCTATCGGTCAACTCTCTGCGGCTAAAGCGGTGCGCTTCCAAGATTTTTTTCAAGACGCTACGCTTCGTCTTAACTATATATTTAGCGGTACAAACACCACTCAAGACATCGCGCTTCATACCATGGCTGTAACGCCCACGTGGGCAGGACGCATGGTGAACCTCGATACGCTTCTGCTTGAGGGAAACGGACAGGTAGAACTCACGGACTCGGCTACGGGCAGACGTATCTATATCGCATCGTTCAGCACGCTCTTTCAAGAGTGGCAACACACCGAGGAAGCCACACAAGTACGTCGTGCTTTCGAGACCGTGCAACTCGTACCTATGCCGCGCCGCACTGCCTATGCCACCCTGCGCCTCTTCAACTCACATCGGCAGGTAGTGGCTGAAATGCGCCATCGCGTGAATCCCGCAGACATTCTCATCCGTCGCGGACGCCCACGCAGCAAGTATTTCACCCAACAGCTCCACGGTGGAGATGCACATCAGGGTATTGATGTCGTATTCGTGTCGGAGGGTTACGCCATAGACCAGCAGCAGCTCTTCATGGCAGATGCCCGCGTAGCGATGGAGTCGCTCTTTGAACACGAACCATTTCGTGAGTTGCGCGATAGATTTAATATCCGTGCACTCTTTGTGCCTTCCGAACGTGCCGACGTGAGCCAGCCTTCCCAACATCGATGGCACGAAACACCCTGTGGCTCGCACTTTGACACGTTCTATTCGGATCGTTACTTGATGACCGACAAACTCTTTCAGCTTTACGACCTCCTTGAAGGAACACCCACCGAACACATCATTGTGCTGGCCAATACGCCCGTGTATGGTGGTGGCGGCATCTACAATCTCTACGCCATGACCAGTGCGCGCCAATCGTGGTTTCGCCCTGTCGTAGTGCATGAGTTTGGACATAGCTTTGCTGGACTGGCCGACGAATATTTCTACGATGACCAATACGAGACGTTCTATCCCGAGGGCATAGAACCTTGGGAGCCAAACCTCTCCACCCTCACTCATTTTGATGCCAAATGGGCGCACCTACTTGGCGATCCCGCTGCACTGAGTGAGGGCATTGGTATCTATGAGGGAGGAGGCTATCAGAGCAAAGGTGTTTTCCGTCCCAGTGACAATTGTCGTATGCGGACGAACGAACATCCTGTGTTCTGCGCCGTGTGTCGTGAGGCCATTGCCCGCACCGTGCGCTATCATACCGAACCGCTTCCCCGTCACTAAGCATATACCATGCAAGTAAATATATAATCACATCATCCCATAAAGTCTTATGATTCTTGCTAAACTCTCCGACAGTGCACGCTACGAAAGCATTCATCCCGCGCTCTCTGCACTCTTCGAGTACGTGAAAACACATCATCTGCTCACTGCGCCCACGGGTCGTCTCAGTTTGGACGATGAAAACCTCTTCATCAACGTGGTAGACGCTACGCTCATGACCAAAGATGCGCAGAAGCTTGAGGTACATCGCGCCTACATCGATGTACACATACCGCTCAGCGGTTCGGAGATTATTGGTGTGCGCCACATTGACACACTTGACGAACCCGATAGTCCTTTCGATGAATCCAACGACTGTGCAGTATATACAGCTCCAGCCACCAACTATGTGGTAGTAGAGCCAGGAGACTTCCTCCTTGTTTTCCCAGAAGATGCACACGCCCCAGTCATCGGGAGTGGCAAACTGCGTAAGCTCATTGCCAAGGTGCGCATTGAGCCATAATCACGACTTCGTTTTTCCACTAAGAAAAACGCACCCCTTTCCTATTTTGCATTAGCAAGAAGAAGGGTCAGTAGTCATTTAGTGAGAACACACTCCGCTAAATTTCTACTGACCCTTTTTCTGTTCCTGCTACTATGTACAACCAAAGAAAAAGTGAGACATCCCGTTGCGGATGCCTCACTTTGTAGTTGTAAATCAATTGTGATTATACTTTTGCTTGCCAAGTCAAAGAGAGAGTGAACTTCGCTTTTCGCTTCTGACTTTATGCAAAAGCTGAGTATGGGAAATCTTTTATATTTAGAAGCTCTCGCCGCTATAAGCGTAGGCAAGGTCAACGAATTGTTTGGCCAGTGCTTCAGCCTCTTCTTGGCTATGTGCTTCAGAATATACGCGAATGATAGGCTCGGTGTTCGACTTGCGCAGGTGTACCCACTTGTCGGCGAAATCTACCTTTACACCATCGATGTCGGTCACTTGTTCATCCTTGAAACGTTCCTTGATATTGTTCAAGATACCTATGATGTCCGTTCCAGGCGAAAGGTCTATGCGCTGTTTAGCCATATAGTATTGTGGATACATGGCACGCATCTCGCTGGCTTTCTTTCCTAACTTAGCCATATAGGTAAGAATGAGTGCGATACCTACCAATGCGTCGCGTCCGCTGTGGGCACGGGGGTAGATGACACCGCCATTGCCTTCACCGCCGATGACAGCACCTGTCTCGTACATCTTGGTCACTACATTCACTTCACCTACTGCGCTGGCTGTATAGCGGCAACCGTATTTCTCGGTTACGTCGCGAAGTGCACGTGTGGAGGAGAGGTTAGAAACGGTGTTGCCCGGAGTGTTTTGTAGCACGTAGTCGGCTACAGTGACGAGGGTATATTCTTCTCCGTACATCGTACCGTCCTCGCAGATGATAGCCAAACGGTCTACGTCAGGGTCTACTACGAAACCGATGTCGAAGTTGCCCTCGCGACGCATCATGTCCATGATGTCGCCCAAGTTCTTAGCTAAGGGTTCGGGATTGTGCGCAAACTCACCCGTGGGTTCCAAGTTGATACCTTTCACCTCTGTTACGCCTAACTGGCCTAACAGACGGGGAAGAATCAGACCACCTACGCTGTTCACCGTGTCGAGTGCTACGCGGAAGTGTGCGTTGCGGATGGCTTCAACGTCAACAAGCTCCAAGTCTTTCACCATCTGAATGTGGCGCTGGTCGTAGGAGAGGTTCTTGACGTATTGTCCCAAATGGTCTACGTCAGGATAGATAAAGTCCTCCTTGTTCATCAAGCGAACAACGGCTTGCGCTTCTTTGGCTGGCAGAAACTCTCCACGTTCGTTGAGCAGTTTGAGCGCATTCCATTGACGTGGATTGTGCGAGGCAGTGAGGATAATACCGCCGCAAGCGTGCTCAGCAACAACGGCAATCTCGGTGGTAGGCGTTGAAGCCAAACCGATATTCACAACGTCGTAGCCCAGTCCCATGAGTGTGCCGCAAACGACGTGGCTAACCATTTCACCACTGATACGGGCATCGCGACCAACTACGATCTTGCGACGAATTTGGCCTTGACCAGCCACTTTCTCGCGAAGCTGTGCAAAGGCAGAAACCGCTTTAACAATGTCAAGAGGGTTGAGCGTGTCACCAGGTTTGCCACCTATCGTGCCGCGAAAGCCAGAGATAGATTTAATAAGTGTCATAATATTAGATTATAGATTGTTTTAGAAGATGCGGGAGGAAGATTGAATGGATGCTGCTTGATGCCGTTGAGCAGACATAGTGCATACGGATGTAGTCTCTACTTTTCTTCACGAAGCAAAGATAATGCATGAACGAAATATAAAGAAGCAAAATTGCGGTTTTTTGGTTATTCAGAGCTTTCTATGCCTATCTGTACTGCTTCTTCTCAGTCTAAAAGGGTATAAAAACGTGGCGTTTTATGCTTAAACCCTTTAGGACGCTTGTGGTATCCACCATGCAGCAAGCACTTCGGGCTGACCACAGAGCAGCGTAGCGGTAGGAGGTGCTTGACGCGCAGGGCTTAGCGTGAAGAGCGCTTTGCGAACACCTGCCTGCAAGCGCGAACGCAATGACAATGCCACGTGTCCCATTGTGCGCCGAAGATTGATTTCGATGCACGGGTGTGTAAAGATTTGGCCTTGTGCTTCAAACTGCATCATGTCTATGCCTACGGGTCCCATGTACTTGTTGCGGAGTAGGGGAGAGAGATGGGTGACGATTTGCGACTTGAGGCCTTGGAGTGTATCCAGCGTGAAGTGATGTAGTTGCTTACAGAGCGTGTCATCGTCGGCCACAAGATTGCCTACATACGCCCCATGCGCATTGGTGAGAAAGAGAGACATGCCCTCATAGTGTAACTGCCCATCGCTTTCGGCTGTAAACTCGAGGGCAAAATCGGTTAGGCGATGAAAGAAAGGCTCGACGCTGACACCTCCTTGCTTCTTGATGAAGGATTCAACGCGACGGCGCGAAGCGAGTGTTGGTGTAGCTTCGATGCGTTGAATGCCGCGTCCGCTGCTCGACCACGGGGCTTTGGCCACAGCCTCGCCATGTGTGCGGACAAAAGCCTCTACTTCCTCCCAAGTGTATGCAAAAGTGCTACATACTCCGTCTGGCTTGTCCAAACACTCAAGTAGTTTAACAGCGGTTTTACGGGACGACAAGGTGCGTATGGTTTCAATCTGCTCTGCATCGGGTAGCAACGAGCTGGGTGCGCCATATTTTGTTAGTCGATGCCACAAGGCTGCATCCCATCCCCACGGAGCGATGGCATCGAATGCTTGCCATCGATGAAAATCGCGCAGACCATCTAACGATAGCACTTCGTCTCCAAGGTTGGCCCAGAGCGTAGGCAAATCCCAAAGCGCGCGAGCTAAGGCTTGAGCCGCGCGTGTGTCAGTATAATAAGGTGTGTGAGCCGATAGTGCTTCGTCGTGTCCAGGATTGAAGAGGTGAAGCGTCCTCATAGTTTACTGATGGTTTCGAGTGCCACACGATAGCCCTCGTCGTAGAGTGCGGTGAGTTTTTCAGTATTGGTTTCCAAGCGATCCACGTGTACGGGTTTGACGGGACGTATCACGACTATTTTGCCTTCGTCCTCCAAGTGTTCCACAAGTTCCAACTGCTGATTGTAGGCAAAGACGCGTCGGCTGAGGAGTAGGCGCAGACGTGGGTATCGTCCGTAGATGAAGCGCGGAATGCGTATGTCACGCTCCGTCTTGCGATAACCTCTGTGGCGAGTGAGTACCACCACATTGTGGGCATACCCTTCACTCATGGCTCGTACCAACGGTATGCTGTCCACGATGCCCCCATCAAGATAGGGTTCGCCGTCTATCGTCACAATGGGACAAACGTAGGGTAGGGCACTCGAGGCGCGA
Organism: Bacteroidaceae bacterium; assembly: GCA_017479555.1. Lineage (GTDB taxonomy): Bacteria > Bacteroidota > Bacteroidia > Bacteroidales > Bacteroidaceae > Alloprevotella. Next base: position 54,624 of record JAFVCB010000059.1, read on the forward strand.
CAGATTTGCAAGAGGCGATGACGGTCGCTCTGGTCGGAGAGATAGGCTGGTCGTCCCGTTTTGCAATTGGTGCAAACCATCTCGAAGCGCATAGGGTTTCGGAAACAAGCCTCGTAATCAAACGGCAGAATATGGTTGGGCAAGCGGTCGTACATAGTTTCGAGGTCGAACACGCTGTGCTGTGACCATAAATACTTGATACCGATGAAGCCATATTTCTTAAGCAAATCGATGTTGCTCAGTTTGGCGCGCCCGATTTGTTGGCTCATATACGACAAACCATTGCACGCACCCGCGCTCACTGCCACACAATAAGGGAACGTGATGTGTTTTTCCATGAAGGCATCCAGCACGCCCGCTGTGAAGACACCGCGCATGCCACCACCCTCGAGTACTAAACCGCTATGCTCAGTAGATAACATAATGACTAACAACTTGGCTTGGAGAGGTTTTCTGTTCTTTAGAATAGCGTAGACCACAACGCAAGGAACTACTTGGTCTGTGAAACAAAAACCGAAATAGAGCTTCTGTTTATAAAAACTGCTGCAAAATTAGGCCTTTTGGATATAAATATATATTTTTGTGCCATAAAAATAACCAATCAGACACCATATATTATTATGCTATTTGCAAAAGAAGTTTACGTAGAGCGTCGTGCGCTTCTGCGGGAACGTGTAGGCCACGGTCTCATCGTACTGATGGGCAACAACGACAGCCCGATGAACTATCCTGCTAACGGCTATAAGTTTCGTCAGGATAGCAGTTTTCTCTATTTCTTTGGACAACATCGCGATGGCCTTGCTGGAGTCATCGACTGCGACAGCGGTCAGGAATGGCTTATAGGAAACGATATAGACATTGACGATATTATATGGTACGGCACGGTGCAGAGTGTGTCGGAGATGGCACACGAGGTCGGTGTGGCTCAGTCCTTACCGATGTCAGCGCTTACAGAGTTGGTAGCTGCTGCACAGAAGGCTGGTCGCAAAGTACACGTCCTGCCGCCCTACCGCTATGACATCAAAATACAACTCGGCGATTTGCTTGGCGAGCATCCCTTGCAGGTTAAAGCATCTCAGGAGCTGATAGATGCCGTAGTGGCACTACGCAGTGTGAAGTCGGGCGAGGAAATTCGCGAGATCGAAGCCGCTTGTGCCATAGGCTATCAGATGCATACCACTGCCATCCGTCTTTGTCGCCCTGGACTTTCAGAACAATATATTGCTGGCGTGATAGGCGGCATCGCTTCGAGCTATGGATGTATCACTTCGTTCCCCAGCATTGTTACGCAACATGGTGAGGTTATGCACGGCTATCCTTCTCCTGCACCGCTGCAAGAAGGACGCTTGTTGCTCGTTGATGCAGGTGCAGAGACCAATGGAAACTACTGTAGCGACCACACTCGCACATCGCCCATCGGAGGCCGTTACACCCAGCGTCAGCGTGAAATTCACGATATAGTGGCTGACTGCCACGACTTGGCTATCCAACTCTCCAAACCTGGCGTGAAGTATAAGGATGTGCACCTCGATGTCTGCCGACTGATGACCAGTCGTCTGAAAGAACTCGGTCTGATGCGTGGCGACACCGAAGAGGCTGTACAGGCTGGTGCGCACGCCCTCTTCTTGCCTCATGGTTTGGGACACATGATGGGTATGGACGTACACGACATGGAAGGCTTGGGACAGGCCAATGTGGGGTACGACAGCGAGACACGCCCCAGCAGTCAGTTCGGACTGGCAAGTTTGCGTATGGGGCGCACCTTGCAGAAAGGCTTTGTCGTTACCGACGAACCAGGCATCTACTTTATTCCCGCACTGATAGACCTCTGGAAGAGAGACAAGATTTGCGAAGAATTCTTGTGCTTCGACAAGATAGAAACCTACAAAGACTTTGGCGGCATACGTATCGAAGACGATATTCTCATCACTGACGACGGTTGTCAGGTACTTGGCGAAGAACGTATACCTTATCGTGCTGCCGAGATTGAAGAGTTCATTGCACAGCAAAACGACTAAGTACTTTGCTGCAAGCCGTGCGCATTTGCCATGTTGAATATCTCTTCTAAGTCAACCAAGCAGCAAATATTCAAACAATAATAAACAATCTAAACTTATATCTTCATTTATGAAAAAAACTTTCCTTGCTCTCCTGGCATTCCTATGCGTAGGTAGCAGTGTATGGGCGCAAGCCCCCCGCAATCGCGACAAGTCCTCACACGAATGGACCATCATTCGTGAAGCTCCTATCACTTCGGTGAAAAACCAAAATCGTAGCGGCACCTGCTGGAACTACAGCAGTTTGTCATATTTCGAGGCAGAACTGCTTCGTTTAGGAAAAGGTGAATATGACCTCTGCGAGAGTTTCGTGGCCTACTATACCTATATGGATCGCGCGAAGAAACGTGTACGTACGCACGGCGATGTAAGCTTTGCCGAAGGTGGTAGTTTCTATGACGTACTCTATTGCTTGAAGAACTATGGTATCTGTCCCCAAGAGGCCATGCCTTTCCCCGGTTCGCTCTATGGTGACAGTCTCTTCAACTTCACTCAGATGTGGCCACAAGCTGAAGCCGTTGTTGATGCTATTGCTAAGACAAAGGCTAAGTCTATCCCACTCTCTTGGACAAACAGTCTGAGCGCAATACTTACAGGCTATTTCGGTGAAATTCCCACCACATTCGAGTATAAAGGCAAACAGTATACTCCTCAGACCTTTGCTGCATCTTTGGGTCTGAAGTGGGACGACTATGTATCGCTGACCAGCTACACCCACGAGCCTTTCTATTCGCAGTTTGCCATAGAAGTACCCGACAACTGGCGTTGGGGCTTGAGCTACAACCTTCCTCTTGATGAGTTTATGGAGGTGATGGACAACGCTGCTCGCAAGGGCTTCCCCTTCGCTTGGGGTGCTGACGTGAGTGAGCCCTACTTCATGTTTAACGGTGCAACCAGCGTGCCTCAAGATACTCGCGACCGCAGCACGAGTGGCAGCGATGCAGAGCGTTGGACTGGTAAAGCGACTACCGTAGTTCAGCCTATAGCAGGTGAGGGAGAAAAGGTCATCACGCAAGAAATGCGTCAGGCAGCTTACGACAACTGGGAGACCACCGACGACCACGGTATGATTATCTACGGCTTGGCCAAGGACGAGACGGGCAAAGAGTACTTCATGGTTAAGAACTCTTGGGGTGAATACGAGCCTTATGGTGGTAAGTTCTTTGTTTCAAAAGGTTTCGTAGCCTACAAGACGATGAACATCCTTATTCACAAGGACGCAATTCCTCGCGCTATTCGCTCTAAACTTCACATTTGATAGTTTTTATAGCGCAATTTAGTTATAAGCATCCACTCTCAATCGTTTTCGTAGAGAGTGGTTGCTTCTTTTTTGTTAAAATACCATACTTTTGCAGTACGAAAGAGCGCACCCACGCTGTATCTATAACGATTTGGGGAAATTAAAGCTAAAAAACTATGTCATTCGATTACATCCTTTCACGTTTGAGCTGGCAACAGGTCGCCAGTGCCTTTATTGTGCTTTTTGCAATCATAGATGTATTGGGTTCTACACCTATCTTCATCAGTCTGAAAAAAGGAGGACGTCCCACCAATGCGCTCAAAGCCACATTGATTAGTACTTTTCTGCTCGTTGGCTTCTTCTATGCAGGCGACGCTGTACTCAAACTCTTCAGTGTGGATATCCAGAGCTTTGCCGTGGCAGGCTCGCTCATTATTTTCTTGTTAGCCTTGGAGATGTTGCTCGACATAGAAATCTTTAAATATAGTGGCCCGCTCAAGGAAGCTACACTCATTCCTGTAGTGTTTCCTTTGATAGCAGGCGCTGGGTCGTTCACTACGCTACTGTCCTTGAAGGCTGAGTATGCCAGTGTCAATATCATGATAGCGCTGTTCCTCAATATGTTGTTTGTGTACATCGTGATTAGAGGAGCAGATTGTGTGGAGCGTATTGTCAGTCGCACCGCCATATATGTGCTACGCAAATTCTTTGGTGTCATTTTGTTGGCTATAGGAGTGAAACTCTTTACGGCCAACCTCACAGCATTGATTGAAGTGCTGAAATAGGCAGAATCTTACAGCTGTCCAAAGGAGCAGAAGCCCTTTCTCACCTTTCTATATATTATAGTTATGGCAACACCTCATCCCCACAAATGTGTTTGGTGTCAAGACAATGGACTACTTGAGACCTATCACGACCACGAATGGGGAGTGCCTTGTCATGACGAGCATATGCTCTACGAATACTTGATGCTCGAAGCCCTTTCAGCGGGTTTGAGTTGGCAACTGATGCTAAGCAAACGTGCAATTTTTCGTGCATGTTTTGCTGACTTTGAGGTGAGCAGAGTGGCAAACTTCAACAGCGAAGACGTAGAACGTATCATGCTCTATCCTGGTATGATAAGGTCGCGACGAAAAATAGAAGCTGTCATCAACAATGCCCAACGCTTTATAGAGATTGCTAAAGAATTTGGCTCGTTCGATCAATACTTGTGGCACTATACCCATGGGCAAACACTCATCTACCAAAGTCACCTCGACGGCGTTTGGTTCACACAGAACGGACTGTCCGAAGAAATTGCACGCGACTTGAAACGACGCGGATTTAAGTATCTCGGCCCTACACTTATATATTCATACTTACAAGGTATAGGACTGATTAACGACCACGACCCACACTGTTTCCGTTTCCAGCAGATAGGTGGCACAGTTGTTTAGCGTGCATTTCTTTTCTTCGTATAGAAATGCGTAAGGTGTCCTTGTTCTGGTCAAAGTACTGCATCTCGGCCAAGCTTTTCGCAAAATCAAGTATTTACACTCACTTTGCACTCGCTTTTATGTAACTTTGCACCGTAAGCGTTTGAAGAACTATGACA
>JAFVCB010000060.1 GCA_017479555.1 Bacteroidaceae bacterium
AGCGGGTGTCACTAATCGCTCGTGAGGATAGAATATGCCATCTGCTGTCTGCCAACCAGCACCTTCCTTGATGTCCTTGATGGCATAGTGAGGAATTTTTAGGAAGTCTATCATGTCGCGACGAATGTGTGGCAAAGCCATTTTCTCTCTACACACATAAGCCACGCATGGCACACGATGGTGTAGCGCCAAGGTCGTAATCGTGAACTCTTTATCTTCATACACGACTTCGCCACCCTTAGGGCTTATAGCTACAAACTCAACTCGCATACCATCTTCTTGCAGATGGAAATGGAGAATAGGGGCGAGCATCTTTTCCAGCTCGCTAAACGCGTGGATATATATCGTATTGCGACAGCCCAAAAGCGCCAAGGTGGAGAGCAATCCAGGCAGGCCAAACCAGTGGTCACCGTGTAGGTGAGTAATAAAGATGTGTTGCAGATGACTCATGGCTATGCTATGCCGCCGCAGCTCGCGTTGCGTACCCTCGCCACAGTCGAAGAGGAAGAGCCGGTTGTGTGCTCTGACAATCTGCGCCGACGGGTTGTGGCGCAGGGTGGGAGTGGAAGAACCGCAACCAAGTATTTGTACCTGAAACGGAAGCATAGCCTGCAGATAGGGATAAATAAGGAAATGAATAGTTTCAGCGTTAAAACATAGCGCAGAGCAAATTTCTTTAAATGCTGCTTTTGCGAGAAAAAGTCTGTGAAACGAAAGTTAGATTTCTACCACAGTGATGCCTGCACCGCCAAATTGTACATGCTCATCGTGAAAGGCTTTGATGCCGCGAACAGAACTTACATACTGGCGGATGGCCTCACGCAATGCCCCTGTGCCAGTGCCATGGAGTATCCTCACACGTGGATATTCCAGTTGGAGTGCATCGTCGAGGAAATAGGCCACGGTGTTGACAGCCTCGTCGGCTCTCATGCCGCGCACGTCTAACTCGGGCTTGAAACGAAGTTTCTTCTCGTACATTGCATCGCGTGTGGCACGACTGAGGAAAGTCGCCACTTTCACCGTCTTGTCCTCTTGTGGTTCAGAGGCGCGTATGAGGCGATCCATTGTCACATTGGTGTGCATGATGCCGAAGGTCACACGAGCGCGATTGCCATTGATGCTTTCCACTTTTCCTACGCCGCTTTGTCCTTTGATGCGTACGTAGTCGCCCACTGTGGGAGGTGGCCCTTGTACCTTCTTGTCATCGTAATCAGAAGGAGAAGTTTCTTTGAACTTCGTTTTGGCCGCTTCCACCTTGTCGTTTGTTCCACGTTGACGCCGACGCTCTTGCCGACGCTGTATCTTCGCCATCTTGAGCGCAATGGTTTCGTCTTGTTTTGTGGTGACTAAGTTAACCTCTTCCTTGAAGGCCTCGAGCTGTTTGCGGGCAGCCTTGGTGCGCTCTTTCTCCGCTTGTGCTTCTTTGATGGTGCGAATCGTGCGCTCTATCTGTGCATTGCTTTGAGCCAAGAGTTCTTGAGCTTCTTCGCGAGCACGACTCATCACCTCCTTACGCTCACGGCTCAAACGTGATACCTCGACCTCGTAGCGCGCCACAGTTTCGTCAAGGTGTTTCTCGCGTTGGTGCACAGCACGTCGCTTATTCTCCCAGTACATCTTGTCGCGCACGATGTCTTGTAGATATTTGTCGGAGAGAATATAGTTCTCGCCCACCAGTCGCGAAGCATAGTCTATCACCTCTTGAGGCAAACCGATGTTGCGCGCTATCTCAATGGCAAAGCTGCTTCCAGGATTTCCTACAGAGAGACGGAAAAGCGGGCGCAGGGCTGCTCTGTCGTAGAGCATCGCTCCGTTGACCACCGTTGGACATTGCTCGGGTACACGCTTGAGGTTTTGATAGTGTGTTGTAACTACTCCGAAAGCCTCTTTCTCTACAAAACGTTTGAGAATGGCCTCGGCCAATGCTCCACCTATCTGTGGCTCTGTGCCGGTGCCGAACTCATCGATGAGCAGTAGGCTCTGCGACGTACTGCTTTTCATCATCTGTTTCATGGCCAATAGGTGGGAGCTGTATGTAGAAAGGTCGTCGTCTGTGCTTTGTCCGTCGCCGATATCGATGAATATGTGTTCAAAGATACCAAACTGGCTGTTCTCCTGTACGGGAACGGGCATGCCACATTGCAGCATGTATTGCAGCAGTCCCACGGTCTTTAGACAAACAGACTTGCCGCCAGCATTTGGCCCGCTGATGAGCAATATGCGTTTGTCTTCAGGCAACTTGATGTCGAGTGGAATCATTTCACCGCCACGTTGTTCCAAAGCGCGTTTGAGCAGAGGATGTACAGCACCTGTCCAGAACAAATACGGATGATCCTTGACGTTGGGGACAATAGAGTCGAACGATTCGCTCCAAGCTGTGAGTGCGCGCAGATAGTCCACGCATCCCAAGAAGCGCAGCGCATGGAGTATCTCGTCTATCCGTGGACGCAGTTGGTTGCTCAGTTCTTGAAGCAAGCGGATAATCTCCCGCTTCTCCTCGGCTTCGAGCTCGCGTATCTTGTTGTTGGCTTCGACAACAGCCTGTGGCTCAATGAAGATAGTCTTTCCCGTAGCACTCTCGTCGTGTACGATGCCTTTAATCTTCCGTTTGGCCGATGGCGTGACAGGGATTACCAGTCGTCCGTCGCGCATCGTGGGATTTACGTCACGGTCGATGTACCCCGCAGTCTGTGCCTCGCTGATAATGCTGCGAAGCGAGTGTGAGATACTGCGCGAGGTATGTTCGAGTGTATGACGTATGGTGAGCAATTGAGGCGAAGCGGTGTCCTTGATACGCCCGTATTTGTTGAGTATCTTCGAGATAGAAGCTGTCGTGTCGCTGAAGTCTGCCACATCTTCCGAAAGGCGTGCCAACGACGGGAAGGCATAGTTCTCCTGTTGTCCTGCTTCTTCTCCGCTTTCTTCAGCATCATCGTCGTTTCCGTGACGAAACAGTGTAGTGAGTTGGTTGCATGTCGTGAGCGACCGCCTAAGTGCTGAGAGGTCGGTCTCCTCCATATAGGTGCGCTCTGGACGAATACGTAGCAGAGCTTCGCGTACATCGAAGAAGTCGGGTTCGTAAGCGTCAGCAAATTCGTCCTCGAAAGTGCGAAACTCAGCCGCCTGAGCCAATTTCTCTACAATCTGATTATAGTCATTAGAAAATACAAGACGGTTGTTGACGTACTCCACACCTAAACCACTCTGACACTGGCCGCGTAGTAACATCCTAACCTCGTCAAAACCTATCTTGTGTTCAAATGTTTGAGGATATACCATTGATGAGTTTTCTTTTTCAAGGCGCAAATTTACAAAACGCAACCGATTTTCTGTGTCCTATATTATATAAAATGTGTATTCAGCCGCATCAGAGCTATAATCAGATGCCGCTCATATCGCATTAGATTTGCTTCTAAATAGAGGATATAAAGTGTCATTTGTCATGCTCGCCAGTTGCATTGCGTTGTTTTTTTGACTATCAAGTCTTGGTAATTTGTTTATTATCGTTATATTTGCAATCCCAATTCACCATATTAGCACGTTGTACGACGTGTTTATGTATTACAGAAATTGAGAAAAAAGTGATGAAAAGATTACTCATACTCCTGTTTGTTGCTATGTCGAGTCTCGCTGTTTCAGCACAGGCCGTCATCAAGTTTGACAAGACATCGCACAACTTCGGTACGTTCCCCGAGACCGAGGTTCAGACTGTGACTTTCACCTTTACCAATACGGGTGACCGCCCCTTGATTATTCAGCAAGTATTCACCTCGTGCGGCTGCACAGCCTATGAGTACACAAAAGCTGAAATTAAGCCAGGCGAGAAAGGTACAGTCACAGCCACATTCAATGGTCGTGGGCAGGCAACAGGAACAATAAAGAAGATTATCACTGTGCGTTCCAACGCAAGCAACTCTATCGTGCGTCTTTATATTGAGGGCAACATGGTTAAAAAATGAGGAAGAGTTCTGGATGTGAAGGTTTTGTTTTTTTCTTACCTCTCGGCATCCACTTCCTTTTGACGCACGATTAGGCGAGATGGCGGTTAGTCATCTCGCCGTTTTATTTGTTACGCTTAAAGGTAGCTACTTTAGGCCATTTTTATAGCCTTTTGCCTTTAATTGTAGGCAATTCTTATTATCTTTGCCCATGGATTGAGGAAAACGACGTGGCATTCTCCCCAGTTTTCGTACTTTCTTTTCAAAACGCAAAGGCATGAAACGCAATAATCATCTCGTAATTATGGCGGGCGGTATAGGCAGTAGGTTTTGGCCCATGAGCAATGAGCAACGCCCCAAACAATATCTTGATATTCTCGATTGTGGTAAATCACTCATACAACTCACCCTCGACCGTTTTCGTGGACTCATACCGATGGAGAATGTGTGGGTCGTTACGGGGCAACGCTATGCTGATATAACGCGCGAACAACTACCCGAAGTGCCTGTTGAGAATATTCTCTTGGAACCTGCTCGCCGCAACACTGCGCCTTGTATATGCTACGTTTCATGGAAGATAAAGAAACGCAACCCACTGGCCAATATCGTTGTCACGCCTGCCGACCACTTTGTGGCTGATACCGAGGGATTTCGCGAAGCGATTGCCGAAGCCATGGAGTTCACGGCTGAGACCGATGCTATCGTTACGCTCGGTGTAAAACCCACACGTCCCGAGACTGGATATGGATATATCAAGGCCGACCTCTCGTTCAGCTCGTCGCGAAAGAAGAATGTATACCGCGTAGATGCTTTCAAGGAAAAGCCCGATCAGCCCACAGCCGAAACCTATTTGGCCGACCCCAGCTATCTGTGGAACTCTGGCATCTTCGTTTGGAGCGTAAGCACGATTGTCAATGCCTTTCGCGTCTATCAGAGTGCCATGTCGAAAGGCTTTGAGCGGCTCTCCAAGGTGTTCGACACCGAAGCAGAGACTGCTGCGATTGATGAGTACTATACCACTTGCGAAAACATCTCTGTAGACTATGCCATCATGGAGCACGCCGAAGAAGTATTTGTCCGCCCCATAGATGTAGGATGGAGCGACTTAGGCACATGGGGTTCACTACTCAAACAGAGCGAGCGCGATGGTTATGGCAATGCGCTCATCGGGTCAAACATTTCCGTTTTCGACACACAGAACTGTATCATTCACACCACAGAGAACCGCCAAGTCGTGGTGCAAGGCCTCGATGGTTACATAGTGGCCGAGAAAGATGGCACGCTACTGATTTGTAAGCTCACTGAGGAGCAACGCATCAAGCTCTTTCACTAACACACTTGTGCCAGCGCGTCAGATGTGCTGACTACTACTTCTCTTTTTCTTTAAGCCAACAGTTTGGATTTCTCCACTACTCTCCAAGAATGGTATGTCGCGAACGGTCGAGTGTTGCCTTGGCGCGGCATAGACAATGCGTACTATATATGGCTCTCAGAAGTCATTTTGCAACAAACGCGAGTAGAGCAGGGGAGAGCCTACTACGAGCGTTTCATCTCGCTCTTTCCTACTGTGAACGACCTCGCCCAGGCCTCTGAGCGCGAGGTACTTGCTGCTTGGCAGGGCTTGGGCTATTATAGTCGCGCCCGCCATCTTCATCAGGCCGCCAAGCAAATAGCGGCGATGGAGGCTTTTCCATCCGACTATGCCACACTACGAGATTTGCCTGGCGTGGGCGACTACACAGCCAGTGCCGTAGCTTCTTTGGCCTACAATCTTCCATACGCTGTGGTTGATGGAAATGTTTATAGGGTGCTTTCTCGCTTTTTTGGCATGGACGACCCCATTGACACCACAGCTGGTCGCAGTGCTTTCAAGCGTTTAGCCACTGAAGTGCTTGATGCCCGCCACAGTGCTACCCACAATCAAGCCCTCATGGACTTCGGTGCTATGGTTTGCACCCCGCGTGCGCCCCGTTGTGCCGACTGTCCGCTTCACGATGCTTGTGCCATGATTGTCTCGCAGCGCCATCCCGAAGACTTCCCTGTGCGTCACCGCCGTGTGGGAATCACGGTTCGCCATTTTGCATACGTCTTTGTGGTTACGCCCCACCACATGATGCTCCATCGTCGTACGGAGCGCGATATATGGCAGGGACTCTACGAACCATTGCTCTACGAACCAGCAGAAGCCCTACCGGTGGCACAACTTGCTCAGCAAGTAGCCCAAACTTTCCAGCTCCCACCGACTGACATCGTTCTCGAACCCACCGTTTCGCAAATGCGCCATCAGCTTACCCATCAGCTGCTGCTGTGCGATGCCTATCTCTTGCGCTGTGAAGAACCAACAGACTTGCAACTACCTGCTCACTACGAGTGGATTTCGTTGAACCAACTCGAAGACTATCCCATACCACGTCTGATAGAGCGTCTTTGGCATAAGACGCTTCAGGCACATTGAACATCGTTGTCCTTCCTTTTTCAAACCGATATACGTCAAGAAGTCTCACTCTGAGAACCTACCATAACCCACCTCAAGAAGCCAAACCCCGAAATTCATGTCACGAAAAAAGAAACCCCTACCACTTCTCTCGCATATCCGCATCGAAGATATCGCTGCCGAGGGCAAAGCCATCGCCCGCGTAGATGGGCTTGTGGTCTTTGCACCCTATGTTGTCCCAGGCGATGTCTGCGACCTCCAACTTCGTCGCAAGAAGCATAGCTATGCCGAAGCCGAGGCCGTGCAGATTCATACCTATAGCGAAGAGCGCGATGAACCATTCTGCCCCCATTTTGGCACATGCGGTGGTTGTAAGTGGCAATGTCTGCGCTACGACCGCCAACTCCACTACAAACAGCAACAAGTGGAAGCTGCCCTCACCCGTATTGCCAAAGTTGCTCTCCCGCCTATTCAGCCCATACTCGGTTCAGAACAAATACGGGGCTATCGCAACAAACTTGAGTTTGGTTTTAGTAATCGTAAGTGGCTCACCCGCGAGGTCATAGAGCGTGGCGAAGCCGTGGCCGACCACAATGCTGTAGGTTTCCACATTGCTGGCGCATTCGACAAAATCCTTGACATCACCCACTGTGGGCTAATGCCAGAAATCAATAATACCTTGCGCAACGCCATTCGCGACTATGCCGCTCAGCATGCCTTGAGCTACTACGATATACGCGAGGGTAAGGGACTGTTGCGCAATATGATGCTTCGTAGTAGCGAAACGGGTGAACTCATGTTGCTCATGCAGTTTGCTTGGCGCACCGACGAAGAGCAAGCTGAGGCCTTCAAACTTCTTGAATACCTGCATACCCAGTTCCCTGCCATCACATCGTTGCTTTATGTCAACAACCTCAAGTGCAACGACACGATAGGCGACCTTCCCGTTTTTACCTACGCGGGTACGGATTTCATCTACGAAGTGATGGAAGACCTTCGGTTCAAAGTTGGTCCCAAGAGTTTCTATCAGACCAACACCAAACAAGCCTACGAACTCTATAAGGTGGCACGTCGCATGGCTGCCCTCACCGGCGAGGAAGTTGTCTACGACCTTTACACGGGTACAGGTACTATAGCGCAGTTTGTGGCGCGTGGTGCCAAGCGCGTGGTTGGCATAGAGTACGTGCCCGAGGCCATCGAGGATGCCAAGGAGAATGCTCGCTTGAATGCTATCGACAATGCGGTGTTCTTTGCGGGTGATATGAAGGATATTCTCACCCCCGAGTTCATAGCCGAGCAGGGGCGTCCCGATGTGATTATCACCGACCCGCCTCGCGCAGGCATGCACGCCGATGTGGTGCAAACCATTCTGCAGGCTGCGCCGCAGCGCATTGTTTATGTGAGTTGCAATCCCGCCACGCAGGCGCGCGACCTCGCACTGCTCGATGCCGCCTACCAAGTCGTGGAGGTTCAACCCGTTGATATGTTTCCCCACACCCATCACGTAGAAAATGTCTGCCTACTCCAAGCAAGATAGTCGCGAAGTCGTAGGACGCTTCAGCCAGAGCGACGCGTTTTGGCAGAGTTTTAGCACCACCGTGCCGCGTTCACCCCGTGCTTTCTTGGGCATGTACCTCAAGGAAGCCGTGCGCCTCATGCGCGCTGGCGTTCTCTCCCTGCACCACGAGTGTTTGGAAACCTATGCCTCGCGCAGCGATGTCTCGGAAATTGATGTGCGAAAAATCCTCACTGCACTATTGCCCGAATGTCGCCGTTGGGAGGACGCGGACTACCTCATGCAACTCTTTGGCGGTGACGACCACGAGCGTCGTGCGGCCTATCTGCTACGTGTCGACACGTTGCCTTGCCGCTTTGTGCTGTTTCGCGAGATGCAAAAGTGCGAAGGTCAACTTTCGCTCCACGTCAAAGTATGTCAGGAACTCATCAAACGAGGTCGTACCGCCGACTTCAATCTCGCGGCCTTGTTAGGCAACTATTTTGATTTGCCCAACGTAGGGGCTACATTTGGCCTACGTCTTCAACCTTACGAACTCTCACGCTTTGACGGCTCGTATGCCAACTTCAAGAGCCTCATCCAGCAGTTCTGATGAACAAGGCTCTGTGCGTCATGACGTATAGTCGTCGGGGCTATATATAATAAAGGAGTTCGCGTGAGGGTTATGCTTTGTCTTGTAAGCCACTTTTGCGCTCAGACATCAAGCAAAAGTACGGCCTAATCCCCTTTCACAATATGGCACGACCATTTTCGGTAAGTGCTGATAGGTAAGGTGTAGACTACGCGCTGGTCTACGCTATGTGCTTTCTCGTTATTCGGTATCGCAGCTGCTGAGCAATCAGTTGGCTTGAAGCCTATGTCGGGCAACAGATTGGCCACCATCGCATTCTTCTTCGTCGGAATATATTCTGCTACAATTTGTTCAAAGCCTGCCTGCGAGGCTACTTCCACGATGGTGTTGGCCACAAAGTGTTCCATGCCTCGACGCAGCACGCGGCACGACATCAACCACGTATCGACAAACACCTGCTTGTCGTCTATCCGATGAAGTACAACCACACTGACTAAGCCCTGATTGCCAAACTTGTCGTGCAGAGAGAAACAGAGCAAGCGGTAGTCTTGCGGTGCTGCTGCCATCCCTTGGAGTTCGGCTTCGGTGTAGCGCACGGTGCGCAGGTTGAACTGATTGCTTCGCTGCGTCAACTGTGCCACGCGGGACACATTGAGCGGTGTCAATCCTTCTACGCTTGCTTGCATGCCTAAGGAGGCTAAATAGTCGTCTTCGCCCTTGAATTGTACGCGTGTGGCTTCGCGCGCTGCTTCTTCACGATACACCTCCACGCGTCGCGCATCGGTGGTGGAGTAGGCCGCCGTGTCGAAGAGGTGCTGCGCGGAGAGGAAGTCCACCCATAGCGCAGGGTCTTCGGGCAACTCTGGTACGCAAATGCCTGGTACGCCAGTACGAACCATGCCACGCTCAAACGGACTGTCATCGATAAAAACCATCTGCTCCGTACCGATATGCAGTATGTCGGCAATGCGTAGCACGCCCTCAGCCTTTGTGTCCCATCCTGCCACGAAGACAGCCACGTCGTCGAGCGTCAAGAGCATGTCGGGATGAGTGCTGAATGCTTGCTTAGCTAAGGCTTCGTCGTTTTTAGAAACGATACAAAGTATCACGCCGCGCGCCACTAATTTCTTTACCCATTGTTGTATGGCCGCATAGGCGCGTCCTATGCCTAAGGCATGTCCTATCTGCAAACCACCGATGCCGTCCTCACTCACTATACCGCCCCAGAGCGTGTTATCTAAATCGGCGATAAGCACCTTATGAAACCTACCGCTTCTGACGGCAACAGCATCTACGAGGCGCGCGCTGATGGCAGGGAGGGCTGAGAGCGAAAACTCTATCTCTGTGGTGGTATATACCGCTTCGTCGAAGAGCGTTTCACGTCCCATCTGCGCTTGTAGCGCATCAATGTCGCACACGAGAAAACCCTTGTGCGCTTCCGCCCTGGTCTGCAGTCCGTAGTTGATGCGACGTATTTGGTTGGGCAGCGAACTGGGAACGTTGGCCGCAAAGCTCCCCCACACACCGTCGTCTACTGTGGGAAAGTTCAGCACGATGAGCGTGCGCTGGGCAAAATAGGGGTCTTGCAGCAATTCGTCGTAGAAAGCCAATTCGCGTTCAGCAAACTGATGCTGCGCTTCCACGTCGAGCCGTGCGTGGCGCGCCGCAAGTTGATGCACCGATCGGTATACCACCACGTACTGCGCCTCAGCTTGACGCATGGGACTGTTGGCAACCAACAACTCGCGCTCTGCACTACCATAGGGCGACTCGTAGAGACGGAGCGACAAGCCACGCAGTGCAGCCTCGCCCTTGATAGCTGTATATAGGAGCTGCGTAGCGGTGTCGCCGCAGAGAGCCATCGTAGCGTCGAACGGTTCGCTTACGGCAGCGGACGCAGCCCGCTTGAGTTCGCTGAAAGTGCGCATAGGAATATCGTAGAAATGATGTGCAAATTTAGTGTTTATTAGTCACAATTCGCTACCTTTGCGCACAAATCAGCTGATTTTCGGAGGCTGTGAAGCGTAGTCCCATCTTTTGCATAAAGCCACAAGTGCCAAGCGAAGTGTACTTCAGGTCTGCCTTGGCGAGCAAAATACTGCCACAAACCATTCTTGTCTGCAAGTGAACAAACGCCTTTCCTCTTTGCGCCACCTCGTGTGGTTTCTGCTCCCACTCATAGTGGTAGTGGGCGGTGGTGAATGCCTACTGCGACAGATGCCTAATGCTTATCGCATCAAAACCAATGCCATAGCCTCTCGCGCTGACCACATCGAAACGCTCATTCTTGGTGCATCGCACTCGCTCATCTCCATACGCCCCTCCCAACTTCGCAATTCGGCCTACAACATGGCTCACGTGAGTCAGACAATCGAAGTGGACGCAAAGATGCTCGAGACCTATCTGCCGATGCTTCCAGCCTTGAAGAATGTGGTGGCCTGCGTTGATGCGGCTATTTTGTTCGACCCACCCATAGCAGAGGGCGACGAAGGTTTTCGCGCCACGTACTATAATCTCTATACACCCCTGCCACGTCTGGGCACTGTGCTGCGCCACGACCTTGAGATAGCATCGTATCAGAGCGCGAAACTCAAGCTCAGCGCGCTCATCTCGGGCGAGACAGCCCCGCAGATTGATTCCTTGGGATGGTATGCTGGCTATACGCCAGAGCGTACACAAACCGAGATGTTCGATGCCGCAAGTGTGGCCGATCGCGCACGACACGACACGCAGCACGACACGACCTATTTATCGCAAAACCGCGAAGCCCTCCAGCGCATCTACGACCTCTGTAAACAGCGCGGCGTGACGCTCTATCTGATATGCACACCTGTCGTGCCTTCCTACACCGCCAGTTTGCCCGCATGGGCGCGGCAGGCTGTTGCGGAAACCTTGTTGCCCTATCAACATGCCCCGCAGGTGCGTGTGCTCGACTATGCCGACGACCCACGTTTCGACGAGCGCGACTTCTATACGCCCGACCATCTCAACACTTCAGGCGCAGAGAAGTTCACCAACATACTGCGCGAAGACACACCCCTTTGATGTTTTATCTAATCTATATCTACGATGAAAAAGATGTACAAATCTCTGCTGCTATTTGCAGCCTGCGCCCTCACAATAGGGAGTGCGCTCTCATGTGGAAGCGATTCAGCCTCTTCCACTACAGACGAAGCCACCGACAGTGTGGAGGTAAAAGAAGTGGCAGGCCGTCACAATTTTGGTGCTGAGGGAATTATCACGCCCCTACCTGCCATCATGATAGCCACCTACGACGCACAGCAAACGCCCGATGTGATGATGGCGGCGTGGGGAGGTCAATGCGGCCCCAACCAAATCTGCGTAAATCTCTCAGCCCACAAGACTACGGAGAATATCCGACTCAAGAAAGCCTTTACCATCAGCTTTGCTTCGGTGGACAATGTCGTTGAGAGCGACTACTTCGGTATCGTTTCGGGCAATGATGTACCCAACAAGGTAGCCAAAGCTGGGTTCACCGTTACGCCAAGTCCCAATGTGGATGCACCTATCGTCAATGAGTATCCGCTCACCTTGGAGTGCCGCGTTGTGGAGATGACAGACGATGCTTCGGGCGGCGCACGTGTAGTGGGCGAAATCGTGAATATGAGCGCGTCGGAAAGCATCTTGACCGATGGGCGTGTAGACCTCGCCAAACTGCGTCCTATTATCTACGACTCATCATCGAACAACTACCGAGTAGTGGGCGACAGCGTAGGACAGGCTTGGCAGTCAGGCAAAAAACTGCAGTAGTTCGCAATTGGGGCGTTCTCTGTATGGAGATTGCCCTCCCTTGGTTGCGTTAGTCCTGCTTATGTGTGAAGCACCAGACTCTATCATCATAAACTTATCAAAAACATCAACAAACATGATTCGACTAAATGCATTCTTCACCCTCAAGGAGGGTGTGAGCACAGAGGATTTGCTCAAAATCACCACACCACTCGTCGACGCCTCGCGCCAAGATGAAGGTTGCAAAGGTTACGACCTATTCCAAAGCACCACCAACCCCCAAGTATTTTTGTTCTGCGAGAGTTGGGAGAGCGACAAAGCACTCGAAAAACACATGAATGCGCCACACTTCGTCAGCGCAGTGCCAGCCATAGGCGAACTGACCGTTGACGGACTAAAGTTAGAGCGCTTCGAGAATTGAAGCGTACGGAAGTCTTATGCCACTGTGGGCAGGGCGGACAAACTCCGTGTGAGCTTTATCCCCCCTCCCACAGTGTTTTTTTGATGGTTGATGTCGGCAAGAAACGACCCATTTGAAATATATTGGAGATAGGCTACGCTATTACACGGAGTATGGTATGAGGGTTAATATAGAGGGTTATTCTGTAGCGTGATTTTGAGAAAGAACAAAAAGAATAGATTTATACGTTGAAAAAACTTGTTAGTCCTTTATTTAAGCCAAAGAACAGCCAAAAGTAGTTATAATGTACTGATAATCGTAGCTGC